>JAGHBR010000135.1 GCA_021160885.1 Caldisericaceae bacterium | reverse complement strand
CATTTAATACCATTACAAATTCTTCCAACGAGGCATTGCCAGCACGCTCGCCAATGCCGTTAATGGTACATTCCACCTGTCGGGCGCCGGCCTGAACCGCAGCCAGGGAATTGGCCACTGCAAGACCCAGATCGTTGTGGCAATGAACGCTGATGATGGCCTGGTCGATGTTTTTGACGCGCTTTTTAAGCTGGCGAATTTTTTCGGAAAATTCATCGGGCAAGGTATAGCCGGTGGTGTCTGGAATATTAACCGTGGTGGCGCCGGCCTCAATAGCCGCTTCAATCACTTCTGCCAGATAGCCGATATCGGTTCGGCCGGCATCCTCAGCGGAAAATTCCACGTCATCACAAAAAGTGCGGGCGTACTGCACTGCATCAATCGACATTTGAATGACTGTCTTTCTTTTTTCGGCCAGGGTTTGCCCGTAACGCGAACTGCCGAATTTGCCCAGAATGTGAAAATCCGATGTGCTGGAAAAGGTGTGAATGCGTTTGCGCGGCGCTTCTTTCAGGGCATCGGCAGCTGCTTTGATGTCCACTTCTTTGGCCCGAGCCAGACCGGCAATGATGGCATTGATTTCGCCGGCAATACGTTTTACTGCTTCAAACTGGGCCGGCGAAGAGACGGGGAAGCCTGCTTCAATTACATCCACCTTTAAGCGTTCCAGCTGGCGGGCGATCTCCACCTTTTCGGCAATGTTTAAGGAGGCGCCCGGCGACTGTTCGCCATCGCGCAGAGTGGTATCAAAAATGATTATTTTTTCTGGCATGGTTACCTCTCATATTCTTTTTTAGCCTGCAACTTAATTTTCCCTGTTCCTTTGCTTATAGCGTAAAAACGCCCAGGCCCTCTTCGTGATACAGAGTTTCAAAATTGTGTAAAATCTGGTCGGTCATCTCAGAAGTTGAGATCAGTTTGCTGCCCGGTTGATGAATGTCAACCGTACGGTAGCCCTGTTCCAGCGTCTTTTCGATAGCCTTTTCAATCAATTCAGCGGCTTTGGTCATCTGAAAGGAGTAGGCAAACATCATGGCTACTGAAGCAATGGTTGCAATGGGATTGGCTTTATCTTGCCCGGCGATATCCGGCGCGCTGCCATGGACCGGCTCGTACAGAGCGTATTTTTCGCCCAGGCTGGCCGAAGGCAACATGCCCAGACTGCCGGTAATCATGCCGGCGATGTCCGACAAAATATCACCAAACAGATTGGAAGTAACAATCACGTCGAATTGCTTAGGATCGCGAACAATCTGCATGGCTGCATTGTCCACGTAAAGATGATTTAATTCCACATCAGGGTAATCCTGATGTACTTTTTGAACCACTTCGCGCCAGAACTGAGACACTTCTAAAACATTGGCTTTGTCAACAGAGGTAACTTTTTTACTGCGTTGTCTGGCGATTTCAAAGGCGCGACGGGCAATGCGTTCCACTTCGTGACGCTGGTAAACCATGGTATTCCAGCCTTTTTGCTGATCATAGCCACGAGGCTGGCCAAAATAGATGCCTCCCGTCAGTTCACGAAAAACGACAAAATCCGTTCCTTTTAACACTTCCGGCTTTAATGAGGATGAATCAACAAAGGCCTGGTAAACTTTTGCCGGACGAATGTTGGTAAACAGGCCCAATTCTTTCCGCAAACGCAGTAGGGCGGCTTCCGGCTTTAACTGATGGGGTAAATTTTCCCATTGATAGCCGCCAACCGCGCCTAACAAAACGGCGTCTGCTTTAAAACAGGCGTCGAGGGTCTCATCGGTTAATGGCGTGCCAAATTGTTCGAACGATGCTCCGCCAATCAATTTTTCGGTTAACTGAACATCTACCTGAAATTTTTCAGCCACCTGTTGCAACACTCTGGTGGCTGCTTTAACCACCTCCGGTCCAATGCCATCGCCTGGTAAAACGGTTATTTTTATTTGCATGGAACCTCCTATTTTTTGTCTTTTAACCATGGCATCATGGACCGCAATTGTTTACCGACTTTTTCAATCAAATGGTTAGAGTACTCCTGGCGTAACTTTTTCAAGGTGGGTTGTCCTTTGTCATTCTCTTCAATCCATTCTTTGGCAAAGGAACCATCCTGCACCTCTTTCAGGATTTCCCGCATGTTTTGTTTGGTTTGTTCGGTGATCACTCGTTTGCCACGCGTCATGCCGCCGTATTCAGCAGTGTCGCTGACCGAGTAATTCATCAATGTGAGGCCGCCCTCGTAGTAAAGATCAACGATCAGTTTCATTTCATGCAGACATTCGAAATATGCCAGTTCAGGCGGATAGCCCGCTTCTACCAGGACCTCGAAACCAGTTTTGATCAGCTCTTCCGAACCTCCGCAAAGCACGGCCTGCTCGCCAAACAGATCGGTTTCGGTTTCGTCTTTAAAAGTGGTTTCGATAACGCCTGCGCGTGTGCCACCAATACCTTTGGCCCAAGCCAGCGCCTTTTCTTTGGCCTGCCCACTGTAGTCCTTATGAACAGCAATTAAGCAGGGCGTTCCAACGCCATTTTGATAGGTTCGGCGTACCATGTGTCCCGGGCTTTTTGGCGCAATCATGATCACATCAACCGTTTCTGGAGGTACAATTTGTTTGTAATGAATGTTAAAGCCATGCGCAAAAGCCAGCGTGTTGCCCGGTTCCAAATGCGGGGCAATGTCCTGCTCGTACACTTTTTTCTGCGTCTGGTCAGGCAAAAGTACCATCACCACATCGGCCCACTTAACAGCCTCGGCCGTTTCTTTTACCGTCAATCCGGCCGCCTCGGCTTTACTCCAGGAAGCGCTGTCCTTCCTTAATCCAACACAAACATTTAGCCCGCTGTCTTTTAAATTTAGTGCATGGGCATGGCCTTGACTACCAAAGCCAAGCACCGCTAATTTTTGATTTTTCAGAATATCCAAATTTGCATCCTGATCATGATAAACCTTCATCGTAATCCTTTCTGTTTTTAATTTTTAAATTTAATCTTTATCCAAACAGTAAATGCATTCCAAAATCACGCTGGCTTGTCTGTTCTCTTAACTCTTCAACTCTTACACCCTTAACCGAATAGTATTTTGACCCATCCCGACCTCGGCTTGCGCCTCGGCCACCCTTCCCTGCCAGCAGGGAAGGGAAATAGTGCCACGCTTGAAGGCCAATTCCATCAAACCAAAGCTTCGGTTCTCCCTTCACTTTGACAAAGGGAAGGGAGTTAGAGGGATGGGGTTTAAACCACTCCAAACAAACATTATTTTGTTCTATCATAAAAAATTCGAAACTCGAATTTCGAAATACAAAATATCTT
>JAGHBR010000527.1 GCA_021160885.1 Caldisericaceae bacterium | reverse complement strand
GGCGGCGCAATTCATTAATGGATTGAATGACTTCTGGTGCTGCCTTGCCGGAAATTAAAGCCAGCCAATATTCCTGCGTTTCTTCATCCAGATCTTTGATTTTTTCCTGAAAAATCCGTTGCAGGGCAATAAAGGCCGTTTGCCCAAGGTGGCGGTCGTTGGTTCGTTCGCTTAGGAACTGAATGCTTTCAAAAGAAGGAAAATCGCCCATGGCGGCTACTACAAATTTCTTTTCGTTTAATCTGGTGGCCAATGACAGTAGCTCTTTCAGGTAGGGGAAAGCCCGTTCGGCCGCCATGCCGCTTTGTTGAATCAGACGCACGGCCTGACGCAGGGCCAGAATTTTCTGCCGCTGGTTTTTTGTCTTTTTAAGGTAAACAATTAAATCGTTCAGCGCGGCTTCGTCCGGCCAGTTAAGCAAAGCTTCTTCTGCAGCTTTACGCAGCATTGGTGAAGACGCTTTGGCTGCCAGAATAACAAATGAAAAGAAATCACGCCCGCCCAGTCGGCGGCTAAGTTCTAAAATTTTGATTTTGGCTGTCGCATCGGCTACGGTCCATTCTTTTTTCAACAGTTGATGCATGGGGCGTTGAATTTTTTGATGTTCAATCAGTTCACTTAATGCACGGGAAGCGGCCTTCCAGGACGTTGCATCCGGGCTGGCCAGAGCTAAATGAAAAAGAGAATCGATTTCCGTCTTAGCGGCCAGGGACACGCTGGCCTTCCAGACAGCACGTTGAAGTCTAAAATCTTCGCTTTGCAGATTGCTTAAAACGAATGGCCAGGTCGCTTTCAACTGATGCTGAGCAGCAAACTGGATGAGCGCGGGCTTGACCGAATCCGCTGCCTGTGGCAAAATTCTGGCAAAAGGCTCTTCAAAATGTTCTTTTGGATGCCTGGCCAGGGCCTGCAGAACGATTGATGTGTTTTGCGGATGGCTTAGAATTTCATTCAACAAGATTTTTGTTAATGAGGGCTGGGCATAGTAGTTCAGAGCCTGCAGCAAGGCCTGACGGATGGCTGGATTGAGATTTTTAGTTTCGAAAAGAGAAAGCAGAGCCTTTAAAGCGAAACGATTCTTGCTTTGCCCCAGCCAGTTGATCCATTGCAGAACAGCGGACTCATCTGAACTTTTCAAAATCTCTGAAAATGCCCTGACGACCAGTGAGTCTTTCCAGTTTTGGGAAGTGAACAGAATAGCGTTACGGCAGGCGGGGCGTTTAAGGTATTGTTTAAGGGCTAAATTGAGCGCACGTTTTGGCTTCAATTCATACTGAAGGTTCAAAAGTTCGCTTACCAGAGAACAATCTAATGAATCGGCTTTGGCCAGCCAGTAAGAAATTAAGGGCGCGGCCTGTTCATTTTTTTGTCTTGCCAACAGTTCCCGGGCCAAGATAAAAGATAGCCTGGCGTCCCTTTTTGCTTCATTCAGCACTGAGGGATCGGCAAAACGGGCCAGTACCAGCAAAGCAGCTTGTTTTATTGATTTGTCTTCGTGTGCGGCCCATTTTTTTAGTAGGGATATGCTTTGCTTAATCTGGTGTTCGGCACACAGTTCAATAAGCGATGGATCGGGGGAGGTTTTGAGTAACTGTAAAACGGCTGTGTCACTGTGTGGCCCCTTCAATTGCCGCAGGCTGCGTAAGACCGGTTGGCGCAATTCCGCTCTGGAATAAAAAGGGATCAGCAGAGGCGCAAAACGGTCATCTGCCGTCCATTGGATTTGTTCAATTAAAAACTGTTGATGCAGAAAATGTTGGCTGGCGTGCAGGGCTTCGGTAAAAAGGGCAATGAATTTAGCCTGTTGCTTTTCATTAAACCGCTGAAAATTGAGCGCCAGGCCATGCAGAGCAAAACGGATTTGAACGCGCAACAGGCTATCGTTACGGGTAAACAAGGACATCATTTTGCGCAGACTGTCTTCCGGTTGATTGGCCAGTGTTTCGATCCATATTTGTTGCTGGGTCTGGTTTTGCACTGGCAATTGTTTTAACAACCGGACAACGGGTACAGAAATGGTGTGCTGCTTTAAAACGGCCGTTTGCCTGAACGCACAAGCGCTAACTAAAAGATAGAAAATGCTGGAAATAAATAAAAAAAGAACAAATTTTTTACGCATTGATTTTCCCTATTTAGGCCACTGATGTACACAGATTTTCACCGATTTATTTTTCTACAATCAGATTCTATTTAACCATTTAACCAGCCACTTCCACTTAATCCCTTACACCCTTATACCCTTAACCCTTATACCATTAACCCTTATAACATTACTCCCAGCCCCACGGCTCACGCATGGGTTGGTCAACCATCGCATTGGCAGTTGGATCATTGATGAAACGCTGCTTCTGCGGATCAAAGTGTAACGGGCGCCCCAGGTGTACGGCGATTTTAGCCAGATTGACTAGAGTTGCCGAACGGTGGCCGTTCATTTCGTTTAAAACAAATTTTTGCTGTTTACGAACAGCCTGGTGAAAGTCTGTCACCTGGGGTGTTGGTTCCGGAAGTTCCCGTAAAATCTTCTGCAGATTCGGAATGTCGGATTTTAATCCAGGGTAAAGTTTGCCGGAAGGCCCCTCGATGAAGGGGGCATCCTTGTACCGATTTTGTCCGTCCAAAATGATTTCACAGCAATCGGCGTATTTTAGGCGAATTTCACGCCAGGTGCCAACAGCGTCGGGATGTTGCTGTGGCGCGTCCGCTTCAACAAACACGGGGCTGGTGTCGTCTTTTTCCAGCAAGTATTGGACAGGATCAAGGTAGTGCTGGCCCATGTCGCCCAGACCGCCGCCGTCGTAATCCCAGTAGCCGCGAAAGGTGGTGTGTACACGGTGGTGATGGTAAGGTTTGTAAGGTGCCGGCCCCAGCCAGAAATCGTAATCCAATTCCTCTGGAATCCATTCCGCTTGCAGATCAACACGTCCCTGCCAGTAAAACTTCCAGCTAAAACCGGTCGATTCGTTAATCACCACGCGCAACGGCCAACCTAACAGGCGGTTTTCTACAATCTTTTTAATCGGTAAAACAGGCGTTCCAAAACGGTAGAAGTTTCCTGTAAACCGAAACCAGGTGTTTACGCGGAAGATGGTACCATGTTGCTGTATGATTTTTACCAGTCGTTGGCCTTCGCCAATGGTGCGTGTCATGGGTTTTTCACACCATACTGCCTTGCCGGCTTTGGCCGCGTGGGCGGATATTAAGGCGTGCCAGTGCGGCGGCGTCGCAATGTGAATGATATCGATGTCGTCCCGCTGGAGCAGCTGGCGGTAATTATGATAGCCCTGAACTGACGGGTCGGCTTTGGCCAGCGTACGGTTTAAATGGTTGGCATCCACGTCGCAAACAGCCAGTAGTTTCCCGGGTGCGTTAAAGGCATGCCACTGGCCCATGCCCCCCACGCCGATCACTGCCTTGGTCAACGTGTCGCTGGGCGGCTGGTACCCCTTGCCTAAAACGTGCCTGGGCACAATGGTGAAGGCGGCCCCTGCCAGCAAACTGTTTTTTAGAAAACGGCGTCGTTTCATTGGCTGTTAATCCTTAACTTGTAGCCTGTGCTTCCTTGTCGTCTTTGTCATTGAACGACAACCAGAACAGTACTGTTACAATGGCGGCAAAAACAGCCGGCGTAATCCAGATGGAATACCAGTCATGTACACCGTTATGCGTAAAATAATCAACCACCTTACCGGAAATTACCGATCCGGTTCCAATGCCTAAACCGTAGGTTACCAGGGCAATAAAACCCTGGGCGCTGGCTCTGATGTCTTCACTGGCTTTGCGGTCAACATAAATTTGTCCGGTAACAAAAAAGAAATCGTAACAAACCCCGTGCAGTAAAATACCCACGTAAAGCATCCAGAGATTGACGCCCAAATCGCCGTTGGCAAACAAAATATAGCGTAATACCCAGGAGAACATGCCGATCAGCAGCATAGGTTTTACTCCCAGGCGTTTGAAGAAATAGGGCATTAACAGCATGAAAATAACTTCGGACATCTGGCCCATGGATTGTTTGGCCGCAACGCCGGTCATACCCAGCCCGTTTAAAAACATGTTGGTAAAGTTGTAGTAAAAGGCCAGCGGAATGGAAATAAAAAAGGAAGCCAGCACAAAAACCAGAAAGGAACGCTCTTTCATCAGCTTAAGCGCTTTCAAGCCTAAAATATCTCCAAGGGCGATGTCTTTGCCCACGTTTTGCGGCGGGGTTTTGGGAAGCGTAAAGGCGTACAGCCCCAGCAAAATAGAAGCGATGGCCGCCATTTTCATGGGTACGGAACTGGCTTCTACCTGCTGGTAAAAGTTTAGCTGAATGAAAGTAATCATTAATCCGGCCACAATCCAGCCAATGGTGCCCCAGACGCGTACTTTGGGGAATTGCGTTTTCTGATCTTCCATTTGTGAAAAAGAAATAGCATTGGCCAGCGCAATGGTTGGCATGTAAAGCACATTGTAAAGCAGCAAACCTAATATTAAGGGCAGAGCAGCCGTAATGTTGGAAGTAAAAAACAGCACAAGGCCGCCTAAAATGTGCAGCACGGCCATCACTTTTTCTGAATTAAAATAGCGGTCGGCAATCATGCCCACAAAAAAAGGCGAAATAATGGCCGCAATGTTGTTCATCAAATAGGTGTAACCGATTTGCGAACCGCTAAAACGGATAGCGTTGAGGTAGGTGCCTAAAGTGACAAACCAGGCGCCCCAGACAAAAAATTCCAGAAACATCATGACGCTTAAGCGAAGATATGTTTTGGTGCCCACGACAAAACTCCTTTTATTGATTTAGACAAGTGGCTTTGTTGGTCAAATCGTTGAATGGTTTCGGATTGCAATGACCGCCTTTCTGCAACAAAACGGCAGCAGATTGCGTTAGATTGCGCACTGTGCAGGACGGAAAGGTTTATAATGCAGCGATTATGGCGACGCAGGTTAAGGATATAAGAGTATAAGGGTTTAAGAGTGTAAGCGTTGATAGTACATCTGTAACCCTGAAAATACCGTTTAAAAATTTTCAGTAAATTTGTAGTTGTCAAGCTTTGCCTCTTTAGGATTAATTAGTTAAAAACCTTTAAAGACGAATGTCATTCCCGCGCAGGCGGGAATCTTTAAGTTGACAGGTTTGTATAATCCCCGCTTTTTTCAAAGGTTTCAGTTAATGAAATGACCTTACCGCTGCGCACGGATTGATCGGCGGCCAGCACGATGCGCAAGCTGTTAACAGCATCCTCAAGATGCTCTTTTAAATCAAGGTCTTCGGTAATAGCTTTTAAAAAGAATTGCTGTTCGCGATTACACAATTCCTGATGATCCGGTTCATTATGGGTGTCGATTAATTGGTCTGGCTTTGTAAATTGGCCCATTTCATCTCGTTCGGCGAAATGAAGCAGCAGGCTATTGGTTTTTGTGTGGCTGTCAATATCGGCTGAATCTGTTTTGCCCTGTTGTGCCGGGTCAACAATGCTTACACAGCCTTTGGGGCCGATCACATCCTTGACGAAAAAGGCCGTCTCGCTGATCATGGGGCCCCAGCCAGCTTCGTACCAGCCCACCGAGCCATCTTCAAATACAACCTGTAACTGACCGTAATTGTACATGTCCGTTTTGATTTCATCGGTTAAACGCGCGCCAATGGCCTGCACTCTGACTGGTTTGCTGCGCGTCATCTGGCACATCACGTCAACGTAATGCACTCCGCAATCAACAATGGGCGACATGGAGTTCATCAGCTGTTTATGCGTTTCCCATTCTTTGCCGCTGCTTTGCTGGTTCAGATTCATGCGCATCACCAGCGGTTTGCCCAGACTCCTGGCCAGCTCGATAAACTTTTGCCAGGCCGGGTGGTGTCGCAAAATGTAGCCGACAACTACTTTTCGATTCAACCGTGTAGCGGTCTGTACAATCTCTCTGGCATCTTCTACCGTTTCAGCCAGCGGCTTTTCCACAAAAACATGAGCGCCTGCCTGCAGAGCTTTAAGTGTGTATTCTTTGTGTGTGTCGGGGTAAGAACAAACTGCCACGGCATCCGGGCTGGTTTGTGCCAAGGCCTGCTCAAAATCGGAAAATTCAGCAATCCCGCCCAATTCGCGGGCTAAAGGAGAACGTCTTCTGGGGCTGGGAGCAACAATGCCAACCAGTTGAAAACCATTAAGCTGATGGTAAGCGCGGGCGTGGGAGGCGCCCATATTTCCTGCTCCTACAACCAATACGCGAATCATCAATTACTCCTTAAAATTTCAAGCCACTGATTCACACGGATTAACACGGATTTTTTGAAGTGACGAGTAACGAGTAACGAGTGACATAGTTAGGTAATTCACTGTTATTCGCATTTACTATTCAACTGTTCAACTAAATCATTATCTGCACACTCAATGCACTCCAAAGTCCCCTAATTTTTAACCCTTCAACCCTTAACCCTTACACCATTTTACCTTAAGTTGCTGCACCGCGGCACTCAACCTACATGTCCTCCAGCGACCAACCTTTTCGAAACTCAGGCGTAAGCAGGGCAGTAGCCTGATCACTGTTTATGAAACGCATGTTTTTGCCGTCGTAGCGTAAAATTTTGTTTTCATTAGCAGCTTTAATGGCCACATTACCCAAAAGCATGGTTTCTGTTAAACGAGCAGAATACTCAAAGTCAGTGGTAGATTTAGTTCCTTTTTTGATAGCTTCAATCCATTCCTGATGGATGCCTGGCGAGCGTGGAATGGTTTTGGGCGGCATTTCAAATTCTCTCATTTTCGATTCAGGAATTAAACGCGGATTTTCACCATACACTGAACACATGATTTTACCTTTGGTGCCGTAAAAGATGCAACCACCCCCCTGGTTACCCATGCGTCGGCCTTCTTCCAGATCCTCCGGACGCGGAGGCATCAGGCCGCCGTCGTACCACACCAGTTTAACCGGAGGCATGTCGCCACGTTTCGGAAACTGATAACGCACAATGGAAGCTGCCGGGTAAGTCTCTTCATTAAATCCGGTAGAAGTTGCCTGAATGCTTTCCGGTAAATCAAGTTTTAAGGCCCAGTAAGGCATGTCCATAATGTGAGCGCCCATATCACCCAGGGCGCCGGTGCCGAAATCCCACCAGCCTCGCCAGTTAAAGGGCACATAAGCCGGATGGTAAGGCCTCCAGGGCGCCGGCCCAAGCCAGATATTCCAGTGCAGGGTAGGCGGTGTGGTTGGTATTTCCTGAGGACGGGTAACGTTTTTACCCTGCGGCCAGATCGGTCGGTTGGTCCAGGTGTGTACTTCGTAAACTTCGCCGATGGCTCCGGCCCAGATCCATTCGCAAATCAGTCGCGCTCCTTCACCGGCGTGCCCCTGATTACCCATTTGTGTGACCACGCCTTTTTCTTTGGCCGCTTTGGCCAGCATACGGGCTTCGTAAACCGAATGGGTCAAAGGCTTTTGCACAAAAACATGCTTGTCAAGTTGAATGGCAGCCATGGCAGCGACCGCATGTGTGTGGTCCGGCGTACTTATGGTTACGGCGTCAATATGTTTGTGCTCTTTATCTAACATGCGCCGAAAGTCGTAATATTTTTTGGGTTTTGGAAATTCTTCAAAGGCTTTGGCGGCCCGGTCTTCGTCAACGTCACAAAGCGCCACAATGTTTTCGCTGGCTACCGCGTGCAAATCACTGTACCCTTTGCCGCCAACGCCAATACAGGCAATATTCAATGTGTCGCTGGGCGCTTTGTAGCCCTTACCGCCTAACACGTGACGCGGTACAATGGTAAAGGCAGCAGCTGCTAAACTGGCCTGGGTTAGAAATTTTCGGCGGGAAATGGAGTTTTGATCGGCTTTCATGGCAAGTGTCCCTTCAACTAAAATTAATACAATTTAATGAATCAATTTAGTTTTTATTTTACTAAAACAAACTATGAAATGCAAGGTACAGATTCAGTTAAAAAAACTTTGAAAAAACCTGGGGATTCTCCAAACCTGTCATTCCGTACTTGATGCGGAATCTTATATTTACAACAACTTAGAGATTCTCGCCTGTGCGGGAATGACATTCTAATTATTTTTTCAAAGGTTTCCAATTATAATAAGCATTGTTAGGAAATTCGTTAAAAGTTTAAAAAATTACCACAAATTTTGTATTTTGTCACTTGAATGTATGCTTTACGCTTGTTATTTTCTATTATTGCTAAAGCTGAATTTCCTTAAATCATTCGAAAGGGCATGTTTATGAAAGCTCTGATTACCAGTGGCGGGCGTGGAACCCGTTTACGTCCCTTAACGCATACGCAAAACAAACACTTGATTCCTATTGCCAACAAACCGATTATTCACTACGCCATTGAATATTGCGCCGAAGCGGGCATTAAAGAGATTGGCATTGTGTACAACGCCGACTCCACCGCCATCCCGGATGCTTTAGGCGATGGCTCTCAATTCGGCGTCAGGCTGACCTTCATTCCACAGGAAGCGCCGTTAGGTCTGGCCCATGTTGTCAAAATTTCACAGGATTTTATCGGCGATGAACCCTTTGTCTTTTATCTTGGCGACAACATGGTAGTAGGCGGCTTAAAGCGTTTTATCGAAGAGTTTGAAAAGAATAAAAGCAATTGTCATTTGACACTGGCAAAAGTAAAAGATCCGCAAAGATTTGGTGTGCCGGAACTGGACGGCAACCGCATTGTGCGCATTGAAGAAAAGCCCAGGCATCCCAAAAGTGATTTTGCCGTGGCCGGTATTTACATTTACGATTCTTCTATTTTTGAAGCGGTGAACAATATTCAACCCAGCGCGCGCGGCGAACTGGAAATTTCCGATGCCCACCAGTACTTGTTAGATCATGGCTACAAAGTGACCTATTCCGAAATCACCGGCTGGTGGAAAGATACCGGCAAACCATATGATTTGCTCGAAGCTAATCGTTTGGTGCTGGACAATCTACAGGAAAGAATTGAAGGCGAGGTTGATGAAAAAAGCCTGGTCACCGGCAAAGTGGTGCTTGAGAAGGACGCCCGTATAATCAACTCAACCGTTCGTGGGCCAGCCATTATTGGGAAAAACACCGTCATTGAAAACAGTTACATCGGTCCATTTACTTCCATTTACAATGAATGTCTGATTAAGAATAGTGAAGTGGAATTCAGCATTCTGTTGGAAAAATGTAAATTGATTGATGTGACGATTCGCGTTGAGCATAGTCTGCTGGGTAATGACGTTGAAATCGTTAAAACAAACGGCCGGCCAGCCACCAATCGTTTTTTGATTGGCGACCAGAGTCGCATTGAACTTTTGTAAGTTTTGTGGAGGAGCTATGACCACTTTTAAAAATTTGTTAGTTGAAATTGAAGAATTTATTGCCCTGATTACTATTAATCGTCCGGAAAAATTAAACGCTTTAAATCGCCAGACTTTAGAGGAATTGCAACAATTTTTTGACCAGGTGGAAGAAGACGAGCAGGTTAAAGGTATTTTAATTACCGGGGCTGGCGGCAAAGCCTTTGTGGCAGGAGCCGATTTGCAGGAAATTCAACAATTAAATGCCGAAGCAGCCATTGCCTTTGCCCGATTTGGCCAGAGACTATTCAGCCGAATTGAACAATTTCCTAAGCCGGTTGTGGCCCTGGTAAATGGTTACGCCCTGGGGGGAGGTTGTGAATTGGCCATGAGCTGCCATTTTAGGTTAGTTTCGGAGACGGCTAAATTTGGGCAACCGGAAATCAATTTAGGCATCATTCCCGGCTATGGCGGAACGCAACGGTTGCCACGTCTGGTAGGGAAGGGCCGCGCTCTGGAAATTATGTTAACCGGCGACATGATTGACGCTCAGGAGGCTTTACGCATCGGCCTGGTTAATCGTGTGCTACCTTCTGACGAATTAATCGCAGCGGGTCGTAAAATTCTAAAAAAGATTGCTGCCAAAGGGGCGGTGGCTGTAAGGGCTATTTTAGAAACTGTGAATCTTGGTTTGGAGCAGCCGCTGGAACAGGCCATGGAGACCGAGGCCCTGCAATTTGGACGTGTTTGCAATACGGAGGATAAAACTGAAGGGATTCAGGCTTTTTTTGAAAAGAGACCCCCTCAGTTTAAAGGGCGTTAGTTATGGATCGCCCCTCGTTTCTGATTTTGAATGAAAACCAGAGTGTCTGTGAAAATCTTTTAAAATTTTTGCCTCAGTTAGGCTGTGATTTTCAGCTTGTTTCTTCCTTACAAGAGTTGATAGAATTGTTGCAGGATAAACGATTCGACATCTTTTTTTTGCTTTCAGATAAAAAAGCAGAACTCCAACCATCAATCAAAAAACTACTGGAAAAAGATGGCTTTCTGTTTTGGGTGTTTTTAGGACCGGAAGAAACCAGCGCAGAAGATTTTGACCTGGTGTGGCCTCTGGAGCTTTGTAGCCAGGGCAAAAATTTAGAATTTATGTTAAAAAATATTTATCAGCTGGCCAGGCGCATGAAAAAGCAAAAAGAGATGGCTTCTCTGGTGCTCCACGATCTAAGAACTCCCCTACAAAATTTGAACAGTTACGTGGAGCTCCTGAATCAGGATGTCTTTGGTGAGTTGAATCCCGGACAAAAAAAGATTATTTCAAATATTTTATTACAATCCGATCTGGCCATTGAATTATTGCAGGAAATTTCTGACATTTTGCGTTTTAAACGACGTTTTACTTTACTGCCAAAAAGCAAAATTCAATTCAGTTACCTGCTCAATGAAGTGATTCGCTCATTATGGGTAATGGCCGATCGAAAGAATATTAAAATACAGTCGATTTGCCCCAAAGATTTGCCAGAGATTCAAGCCAATGCGGTGGCCATTAAACGCGTTCTATTCAATCTTATTTTAAATGCCATTAAATTTAGCGCAGAGAATGGCCTGATTCGGATTAATGTAAAAGTGAATGCTAAAAAGAAGCGGCATTTGTTGGTGCAAATTAGTGATTCCGGGCCTGGCATTCCGGTTGACCATTTAGTCAGAATTTTTGAAATGTACTATCGTTTGGAGCAACCACAAAGCATTATGCGAGGTAGTGGTCTCGGACTTTTTATTGCCAAAACTCTGGTGGAAGAGCATGGAGGCACAATCGCAGCCTACAATAACCGTGAAGGCGGTTCAACGTTTTACTTCACCTTGCCCATAGATTAGCATATTGTTGCAATTCAAAAGCTTTTGTTTACATTTAATGAATTCTCTCGTCACTTTTGACGTTCTATGCGACCAAAAGAACGAATTCAGTACAGATTTTTTGTTCTGGTACAGGCTTTTTTCCCCTGGCATGATATTTGAATAAAAAATATTTGTTGATTTTCATTACACTGAGCTTAATGCATGAAATCTGATTGTTCTGTACTGATTGAAGTGCAAGGGTTTAAAGGATTGATGCAGACAAAGGAATCAAATATTTTTAAGACTAAAACAATAAGAAAGGAGTTTGAGATGCGTAGAACCAGTCTATTTATTGTTACATTTATTTTCTTTTCCTTTTTACAGGTCGGCGCCCAGCCGGGTAAAGCTAATCGTCCGATGCAGCGAAGCATTGAACAGCGTGTTGACCTGCTGGCAAAACGGCTTAACCTGAGTGAAGAACAAAAAAAGAATGTTCAAAAAATCTTTGAAGAACACGACAAGAAAATGAAGAAAGTATTTGAGGAAAACCGGGGCAATCGGCGAGCTGTCCAGGCTGCCAATGACGAACTGCGCGAACAAACCCGGACACAAATCATGAATCTTCTTGATGAAAAGCAAAAAGAAGCTTACAAGGCTTATTTAAAAGAACGTCAGGATCAAGCTAAAAGGGGAAGACAACGTTCACCACAACGTCCTGCACGCAGACGCTAAATTCTGAAAAGACAGAAGTGAGGCAGTATTCATATTGCCTGAACTTCTTCATTGTATTGCGCTTAAGGGTAAGAAACGGATTTGTCTCTGAATTTTAACAGGTACTTCTAAAGGATTATTCTTAGATCCCGGGCCGCTTACAGAGGTTCGGGATTTTAAATATAATAATCTTTTAGCTGAAAGGATCCAGCCAGTTTGCGGATCAATTTCAAAATTTGAAGTCTCAATACCCCAAAAGTGATATTTACCCTGAATATTCAACTGTTCAAGAAGCGAAATAGAATCGGTAGTTGCAAATTTCGAATACCCTTCGAGAGTCACTTTTGAGTGAGACAAGTCGGTACACGTCCATTTTACATTTTTTTGAATCGGAAAATAATAGGTGGCTTCTTTCTCTGTAGCTTCCCAACTTTCTTTCAGGGCAATCGGCTTTGGCGGAAGCACATGAAATATGCGGTCAAAAGATTGCCTGAGCATTTTTTCAGCGTAAAACTGATTAAAGGAATTAACGATAGCTCTGCGCAAATCGGCGTCATTTAATCCAATAGAATCAAGCATGGCGGCCATCCAGTTATCCAACCCGCGAACAGTTAAAACTTTTCCATCGCGTTTAATAATCAGTTTAAACTTTTGGCCAAGTAGTTTTTGGTAGAAAAACGCTAAGGGGCTTGACTGCTCTTCAGATTTTTTCGAATTGTACTGAAAGTTATCTGTAGGTGTTTTAATTTTCAGTTTAAAACTTTCGAAATTGACATCAAGGGCGCTGATGAATTCCTGCTTTTCCACCACCTGAAAACAATAGCCGGTATTGGAGGTTATTTCGAATTGGTGGTCTCCCATAACGTCTGAAACGGTAATTACTTCTTTGACTATTTGCACCATACGATAGGTTGCGTTAAGCGGAGGATTGAATTCAAGGAGTACCTTGTTTTTCTTTTGACAGGCTAATAAACAAAAAAACAGGCATAGCAGAGTTAATTTTTTCATTTTTCAAGCTCCTTCACGATTAATAGAAAATGTAAAACATGGTAAAAGAAAACATGGTAAATTAATTATTTCATCAACTTACTGCTTTTTCTATAATTAATTTCTACTAAAGTGGAATCTAAATCCAATGCTAAAAG
>JAGHBR010000132.1 GCA_021160885.1 Caldisericaceae bacterium | reverse complement strand
TTTTTTAATGTAAAATAAAACACAAATTTAAGGGGAATGTGTAATGAAGGCAAATGGAAGAATTTTTATTGCAATATTTTTTAAATGTTTCAAAATCAAAAGCCCCGCAGAAGCGGGGCTTTTTAATGTTTTATTTTTCTTCCTGAAGAATTTGTTTCAATTCTTCAAGTTCTTTTTCTGCCTGTTCCCGTTCTTTTTTCAAACGCTCCAGCTCTTCCTGAACATCTTTGGTACGGTCGCGTTCCTGCACAATCTTTTCAAAAAATTCAACTCGTTTTTTGAATTTTTCGCGTTCCAGTTCAGCGCTGCTTAATTTGCGGGTGGTTAATGGCCAGATTTGTAAATTTAAGCCCATATGCACGCGCCAGGAGCAATAATTTGGCAAATTATAGTCAGGATTAGCAAGCTCGGCCACTATATCATAGTTAGTAGTGTTTTTGTCACTTGATATTCTGATATCTACCCCAAGGTCTGCACTTAGCCAGGGAAGAGCCTTGTACCGAATACTGGGTGTTACATAAGCATAATTTTCACGGCTGTAAACGAATTCATCAGGTTCATTTAAGAAGGCAATACCCATAATTTCCAGGCGATAGTCAAACATATCAGTGGGATAAATTAAACCGAAGGCATATTGCAATTCACTGGAATTTTTGGTCGCGTCGTATTTTTTACCACGATAGTCATAAACTGTACGACCGGCCTCGTTATGATTCCACCAACCTAAATTAAGATGCAAGCTAAGTGACCGGTCCGGAAGATACGGGTCAAAGAAATAGGACCACATGCCTGTAAGGGCATATTCAATGGATCCACTGGCATATTCCACAAAAGGATAGTTGTGTTTTTCACCAACCGGGAAACGCATGGTAATAGCGCCAGCCATATTCAACTTTCTTTCCATAAAGGCAAAATTTCCCAATTTTAAAGTCGTAAAAAGATCGCCAGGAAGATTGTATTCATTAGTGTAGTGCGTGTCCTGATAAATGCGCGGGGAAATAATAAAATCCAGATTATCAAGAATACCCCAGCTTAAATAGGTCTGCCCAACTACCAGCCAATAGTTTGCTGCATGAAAATTCGCAGGTTTTTGTGAACCGACAAACTCTGTTGCCCTTGTAAAGAAATTCATCTCCGAATACAATGTAACCACACCCTTGCCCAATGTTTGCGCACTATGGGTGTGCAACATACTTTTGCTTCCTATTGGTGGCTGACTGTAAAGAAAGGAAATAGTAAAGACCAATAGGACCAGGCTGACTTTTTTCATCTCAACCTCCCAGAAACGGTTTTATTTGCCAATAACTATCAATTTTTATGATACACTTTAAAATATAAAACTTTTTAATCCTCTTCCAATAATTTTTTCAATTCCTGAATTTCCTGCTCGGTTTCTTTACGCAATTTGCGTAAACTTTCAATTTCACTTTGAATATCTTTTGATTTGCTTTTTTCCTGCAATACCGCATCGAAAAACTGCCGGCTCTGCTGAAGTTGTTCGCGCTCATACAAATCTTCGGCCTTTTGTACGCCACTCTTTAATAATTGTAAATTTAAATTGGCTCCAAGATGGATACGCCAGGAGGGATAATTTTTAGGTAAATCTAACTGCTGCGACAAATCAGGAACAATCGGATTTGTCCATTGACGCACCGCTGGTGAAAGTCGAAAATCGGCCCCCAGATCAATAGAAGCCCAGCTGGCCGGTTTGTAGCGAATACTTGGGGTAAAAAAGGCCCATTCTTCCGCACTGTAAACAAAAGCGTCCGGCTTTTGTAAATACAAAATACCGGATAACTCAAATCTAAAATCAAACATATCGGTTGGAATTACTGCCGCCAGAGCCATGCGCAAATCCATGGAATTTACAGTGCCTTTCAGTTCTTCGCCTTTTAAATGTAATACACCACTTGGATCACGGTAATTCCTCTCATATTTGTACACCGTACGCCCTTTTTCATTATGGTTCCAGATGCCAATATTATAGTGAAAACTGAGCGCACGATCCGGGAAATAGGGATCAAGGTAAAAAGAAATGGCTGACAAAAAACTGTATTCAAAAGCGCCGCTGGCATACTCGGCAAAAGGATAATTATGCTTTTCACCAACCGGTATCCGAAAACTGGTTAAAAGAGCCGTTTGAAAATGACCATATCCAAATTCAATGGAGCCCACACGAAAAGTCAGAAATAAATCGTCAGGTAAGTTAAACTCATTACTGTAGTGCGTATCCTGGTAAACACGAATTCCCAGACTGGCATCAAAATGATCAGCAATTCCATAGGTAAAAACTGTATTTCCGGCGACTAACCAGTAATTTGCCGTTTGAAAATTCTGGGGTTTCAAATTTCCGACAAAATCTGCTACTTTGGTAAAAAAATTCATTTCATTGTAAAAAAACAACCGTCCAGGCTCAACCGTTTTCCCGGTTTGTGTGTACATCAAGGTGCGATCGGAATTTGGTAGCTGGCTAAAGGAAAATTGTGCACCAAGCAGCAGAACAAGCAAGGTAAAAAATAATTTCTTCATGGCTCTCTCCCAAATCAGATTAATCATCTGCTTCTGATTTGACTTAGTTAAAGATAGACAAAAAAATTTGTTTTTTCAATAATTTACTCTCGACGCTAAGACAAAAACATTAACAATAATGGCTAAATCCCTGAAGATAGCCACCATTTTTGTAAAAACATCCTGAATACTACCGGACACAATAATTGTATCACC
>JAGHBR010000513.1 GCA_021160885.1 Caldisericaceae bacterium | reverse complement strand
CTGTTTATCCTGAACAAAGCTTCTTTCTGGCATGGTTAGCCACCACGTTTACCATGTTGAAATGGATCTTTGTTGGCTTGAGCTTTTTCTTAATTTCTGTAGGCATTTCTCTGATCATCAAACGCAAATACTTTCCCACTAAAAGTTGAATCTGCCTAAAATCTGCTCTAAAGCGCCATTCGGTAAACCGGCAGAAAGCACTCACAATTTAACCCGTTTTAATAGTTCCCTGTTTCGAAAGCCTTTATTCTCCAGCTCAAGTAAAAATAAAAAAATGGAATTATATTAGACCCTCAAAAAATCCGAATTTGAACTCATTCGACATTCAAAATTCAACATTCAAAATTCGTGAAGTCGTGAGATAAGTTTACAAAATTTAGGTATGGCGTTTTTCCAGCACTCGCGCCACATCACTTAAACTTAAGTCATGTGCTTTAAGCAACACCAGCAAATGGTACATTAAATCGGCTGTTTCTTCCAGCAAGCGTTCTTTATTGTCCGTAACCGCATCAATCACCACCTCGGTCGCCTCTTCGCCTACCTTCTGGGCCATCTTTTTGACACCCTTTTTAAACAGATGCGTGGTGTAAGAGCCTTCCGGCATTTCCTTTTTGCGACTTTCAATAATGGCTTCCAGTTGATTCAAAAAATCAATGGAAGGTTTATTTTCTTCAAAAAAGCAGGTATCCTTGCCCGTGTGGCATACCGGCCCGTCAGGGGTGGCTTTAATCAATAAAGTGTCGCCGTCGCAATCGGGTAAAATTTCTTTTACGTGCAAAAAATTACCGGATGTTTCGCCTTTGGTCCACAATTTTTGCCGGCTGCGACTGTAAAAGGTGACCAGCCCACTGTCTCTTGTCTTACGTAATGAAGCTTCACTCATGTAGCCTAACATCAGCACCTTGCCTGTGTTGGCATCCTGCACAATGGCCGGAATCAATCCGTTGCCTTTTTTAAAATTGAGTTTCATAAGCGCACCGTAATGTTTTGTTCCTTCAAATATTGTTTTAATTCCGGAATCGGAATTTCGCCAAAGTGAAAAATACTGGCTGCCAAAGCGGCATCGGCTTTACCTTCACGAAAAACTTCAACAAAATGTTCCTTCTTCCCTGCCCCGCCGGAGGCAATCACCGGTACCGATACGGTTTCCGAAATTTTACGCGTCAATTCAATGGCAAACCCATTTTTCGTGCCATCATGATCCATGGAGGTAAGCAGAATTTCACCTGCGCCACGCTGCACGCCTTCCCGCGCCCATTGAATGGCATCCAGTGTGGTTGCCGTTCTACCGCCGTCCACGTAAACCAACCAGCCTTGGCCAGCCCTTTTAGCATCTATGGCCAGTACCACGCATTGACTTCCGAATTCCTTAGCCAGTCGTTCAATTAGTTCAGGATTTCGCACAGCCGCCGAATTAATGGACACTTTGTCCGCGCCGGCTTCTAAAAGACGTCGCACATCTTCTTCACTTTTGATGCCGCCGCCCACCGTAAAAGGAATATTCAAATTGCGGGCGACCTGTTTCACCAACTCAACAAATGCCTTGCGGCCTTCTACCGTGGCTGTAATATCTAAATAAACCAGTTCATCGGCGCCCTGCTCTGCGTAAGCCTTGCCTAACTCAACCGGGTCGCCCGCTTGACGCAATTGCACAAAATTTACGCCTTTAACCGTCTGGCCATCTTTAACGTCCAGACAGGGAATGATGCGTTTGGTTAACATAGGTAATCCTTTAATGTTTCTGGACGAATGCGCCCTTCGTAATAGGCTTTACCGAAAATCACGCCGTGCAGGCCCATTTTTTCTAAGGCCGCAAAATCTTCGGCGCTTTGCACCCCACCACTGGCTATGACTTGTAAATCTTTAAAACGTTGCAGCAATGTTTTGTAAAGCTCAAGGTTTGGGCCTTGCAACATGCCATCCCGGGCCACATCGGTGCAAATTACGGTTTTAACGCCTTTTGGCAGGTAGAACTCGATGAATTCAAAAATGGTCCATTGCGTTTGCTCTTGCCAACCGTGGATGGCAATGCGTTCGTTTTTAACATCGGCGCCTAAGATGATCTTTTCTGGGCCAAAGGTTTGTAGCCAGTTTTCAACCAGAGCGGGATTTTTCACGGCAATGCTACCGGCTGTTAAAAAGTCGGCGCCCGCCTGAAAAACGTTACGCACATCTTCGCTGGAGCGAATGCCGCCGCCAAAATCAACAGTTAAGTTAGTGTGTTTTTTAATCCCTTCCAGAACATTTAAATTGACCACGCGCCCTTCGCGGGCTCCATCTAAATCCACCAGATGCAGGCGTCGGAAACCGAAATCAGCGAAAATTTTGGCCTGTTCCACGGGATCCTTGGCGTAAACTGTTTTCGATTCGTACACACCTTGTTTAAGCCGTACACACTGACCGTCAATTAAATCAATAGCCGGAATGAGTTCAAGTTTCTTCATTTTTTTCGACATTCACGTAATTTTATTCAAATCAGCGCAGAATTTAAGGTCTGTTGGCCTAAATTGCAAAAGAGGTTTTGTGTCGCGCTGGCGTGGAAAAGGAAAAAGGGGGAATGGTTGAATGGTTTAATAGTTTAATGGTTTGATTGAAGGAACTTAATTTAAAAATTAAGCGCGGACAACAATGATCAAACATAAATCATTCACTCAATTTCGTACAAGGCTTTCCATCACTGGCAATAGCTTACTACCCACGTAACTCAAGCTTTAGCTTGAGCCTCTTTCTTTCAAAGAAACTTCTCCAACCTCCTACAAATGTACTGTTGCCCCGAGTCTTTAATTTTATCTGTCGAATACCATCAAGTTTTTGAACAGGGTTAGAATGGAAATTTCAATGAAATGAACTCATGAATAATCTTATTTGCTGGAACGATTACAAAATGTTTTGACTAAATCGTACGAAATAACCGAAGCGCAGCTTAAACATTACGCTGTTTTATTAGAACTTCGTTCTACCCGTTTTCCCCGTCGTTTAAAAATTGAGATTCGTCGGAATGTACAAGACTGGGAATTTGAAGACGTAATTGCTTTTTCTCGCTTTGCAACCAAACAGGTTCTGGTAAGAGCACACACCTTAACACAAACCATGAAAAACAAAATCGAAGCGTTAATTAATCGTGGCGCTATCCGTGATGCGTTTGACATTGAATTTTTGTTACGTAAAGGCGTATTTTTACCAACATTAACCGATGGGCAAATCAAACAACTACAAGCACAGCTCAACAAGTTCAAGCCCAACGATTTTAAAGTAACACTGGGATCTGTGCTCGAAACGGAATGGCGAGAATATTACATTCGCAATGGCTTTAGATTTTTACAAAACGCTCTTAAGTCTCTACAGTCCTGATCTACTTTACGTCATAATCGATTTTAATTAAGGCTGAAGCAACCCGTTTGCCAGAAATTTGCCGAAGATGACACACAAATATTGACCTCTAAAACTTCTTCTTCAACAGATAGCAGTCTGTGTTTATTATGAACCCTTAAACTTTCCAGATACGACTCAATGGCTTGTTTGATGTTTTTTTAGGCTTCGGCTCTTGTCTTGCCCTGAGAAATACATCCTTAAACTACACATTAGTTAATATATCGTACAAATATGACTTTATAAAAGATGGGGAGGTCACTCATCCTTATTCACCCGATCCTCCTGATTATTATTTAACCAAGCAATAAACCATAAGTAAAAATTCAACACATCATCTATTTTATCCTATGTTTTCTACTAATTTTTACATTCGCAAAAATTTAAATCTTCGGATTGATTATCTGATTCCATTGCAAGGGCGAATTGCCCTCAGTTATTACCTGAATTTTTAAATTTACAGACAAAATGCCTGAGACTTTGTAATCAGAATACTGGGCAATAATTTCCAAAAAATTCTGTAGATAAGCGTTTAACCTTTGATGGTAATTTTTATGCCGTTGGGCAAATGCAGCTTAAAATTAAAGGATGATGGATTCATTGGCTATTACATGGAAAAACCGCCAAGTCTTTTTTGGCAGTTTTTCTTTCACCAATAGAAAAAAGTGTTTTTGTTTAATTTCCGTTAACGGCGAAAAACATGCTGGCTCAATTTGCTTTATTTGCAGGCTTCTACATTGCCTGGCGACGCGCTTCATCGGCTTTAGACATTGCTACTCCGGCTTAAATTTCTATATGAATAAGAAGGAAGTTAATCCTTGGAATTCAACTAAGAAAGAAGTATTTCACCGGACGGATACTTAGTTCATTCACCTGGAAAATTACCAACACCAGAATTTACCCATAAATTTAACTGTTGAGACATCAAAAATTTTATTACTGTAATGGACCCCAAAAGTCAAGACAATTTTAAGCGGCATTTTTGAGATAGTATTCGCGCAAAAATTCATTAGGACTCCTACCATTT
>JAGHBR010000154.1 GCA_021160885.1 Caldisericaceae bacterium | reverse complement strand
TTTCCAATAACCGTTTTGAGTTTCATAAACCCCAAATCTACATTTTTAATGGTAAAGGAAAGCTGCTTGAGCAAATTTCTTTTGAAAATGAATTTTTTCTACATCCGGCTTTAACCATTAAGAATAATGAAATTTATCTTGGTCTTAGCCATAATCTTTACAGGATTGAGGTTCAGCGATGAAAAAAGTTTTAAGCCTTGCGATTTTACTTTTAATGATTGTTTACTTACAGGCGCAGAAAACTTTTCCCTGGCCGGTAGAACCGTTTCATGAGAGCCATGAAATCACCGGCACCTTTTGCGAATTTCGAGACACCGGTTCATCCGATCATTTCCACAATGGCACAGACATCCCCAAAGCGGATGGGCAACCGGTTTACCCGGTTAAGAATGGTACCATTGTCAGCATGTCTAGCGTTGGGTCTAACGCCTATGTTCGCGTTAATGATATCGCTTACGTACATATTACTCCCAACAGCGCTCTTTCGGTCGGCGACAACGTCACGGCCGGCAAAACCGTTTTGGGCACCATTTACCCGGGCATGGGTCATGTTCACTTTACCTATGGCTATGTCGGTTCAGAAAAAAACGCCATGCTGCCCAATCAGGGATTTACCCCGTTGGAGGATCCCTGGCCGCCCATCATTCGTTATGTGCATTTTTACCAGAACAACAGCCTGAATAAGTTTCCTTCCAACCGAATCAGCGGCGCGGTTGATATTGTGGTCAAAGTGGATGAGCAAAACGGGCCGCCCTCTTCATCTGTTTCCAGACGCAACAACGGCACTTACAAAATTGGCTACAAAATTTTTTCGGCTGACACTTCAACACTGATCTATTCACCGTCCTCCACAGGCGTGCGTTTTCAATTTGACACCAAACCAAGCAATTCCTACGTGCACAATGTCTATTTTGATCAGCTTTCCAGCACGACCAGCCATGTTTACATCTTAACAAATAAAATTACAGCTGATGATTACTGGGACACAACGGAGTTGGACTCCGGCAAATATGTGGTCATGGTTTTTACTGAAGATACGCGGGGCAATACAGATACCGCCTACGTTCAGGTGGAAATCACCGGCGAAGACGCCTTTCCACCGCCAGCGCCGGTACTGCGTTTTACGCGCAGCAATCCAGCGGGTATGGAAATAAGCTGGTATCCGTCTTCTGCTTCCGATTTAAAAGGCTACCGCTACTATTTCAGCTGGGATCTGGAAACATGGAATTTGCACACCAAAGAAAACGAATTAACTGCGGAAATGACCGACACAACGTTCAATGTGCAGTCAACCAAACCCATCTGGTCGCGGTTGTCTGCTGTAGACGATGCATATCCTCCGAATGAGAGTAATTTTACCGATGTTTACGGCACTTTACCGGCCAATGACCAGCAGCGCATTCTGATTGTCGATGGTTTCGATCGTACGCAAAGCAGCGGCAGCTGGCATGAACCAGAGCATTGGTTTGCCGCCATTTACGGGCAGGCTATGGCCGCCAACGATTTCGGCTTTGACTGTGCCGCCAACGATGCGCTTCTGGATGGCAGCATTACACTTAGCGACTACGATGCGGTCTTCTGGTTTTTGGGCGATGAGTCCACTGCAGATGAAACATTTAGCGCTGACGAGCAACAATTGGTAAAAAACTATCTGGAAGCGGGAGGCAGACTGTTTGTCAGCGGTTCTGAAATCGCCTGGGATTTAGACCAGGACAATAATTCATCGGGAACAACTGCGGAAGATGAACAATTTTTGCATCTGTACCTGAAGGCGGATTACAATGCGGATGATTCTAAAATTTACCAGGTTACAGGATTACCTAACAGTATTTTTGAAGGAATCGAGTTTGCCTATGGTCAACAACCTTACGAGGAGGATTACCCGGATGCCATTAATCCTTACGCTGGTTCTGTGGCCTGTTTAAAATACAAAAACAGCAATTTAATCGCCGCCGTGCAATATGAAGGGACCTTTGGAGAAAGTACTGTTTCCGGAAAGCTGGTT
Source organism: Caldisericaceae bacterium (assembly GCA_021160885.1). GTDB lineage: Bacteria > Calditrichota > Calditrichia > Calditrichales > Calditrichaceae > Caldithrix. The sequence continues at coordinate 8,042 of JAGHBR010000154.1, read as the reverse complement.
TATCTGGCCTTCCCTTTTGAAACCATTGACACGGAAGAACATCGCAACCAGGTAATGAGCTGCGTACTTGATTTCTTTTTCAACCTATCCGATTTGACTGAAGGCGAAAACGAAATTCCTGAACATTTTGAAGTTGGCCCTAATTTTCCCAATCCCTTCAACAACAGCACCACCATTCGTGTGTTTTTACCTGCTCCGGGCAGGATGAGACTGTCTGTTTTCGATGTGAATGGTCGTCTGATTCAATTGTTGAAAGCTGGTTACTTAACCAGCGGTAAGCATCGTTTTCAGTGGAATGGTACAAATCAGAAAGGCGAAGCAGTAGCCAGCGGATTATATTTTTACCGCGCCGAATTTGAAGACAAAACCATTACGCGCAAAATGCTTTTGGTAAAATAGGTTGGAACTTAAACTTTATTTCAGAAGAAATGCTAAAGCTGAAGCTTGAGTTACGGACTAACGTAACTCAAGCCCAGCTCTTTGTATTTAATTAATCTTTTTCAGAATTTCCAGAAGATATTCCCACACATGTTGAACCGATTCAATGCGAATTTTTTCGTCCGGTGAATGTGCGCCCATAATATCCGGTCCGAAGGAGATCATATCCATACCTTCATATTTTTCTCCGATAATACCGCACTCCAGACCGGCGTGAATAGCCGTTACTTCCGGCTCCTTGCCGAATTTTTCGGTGTAAATGGATTTACAAACCTGCAACAACTTTGAATCCGGATTTGGCTGCCAGGCAGGGTAGCCATCCTTCTGCTCCACATTAAACTCAGCTAATTCACCCAGCGCTTTAACGCGATCCGAAATGTCGGTAATCGAAGACGCAATGGAAGAACGTTGTGATGTCAATAGTTCTATCTCGTTTTCACTGGTAGAAACGGTAGCCACGTTGGTTGAAGTTTCAACCAGGCCTTCGATGGCATGGCTCATGGCCATTACGCCGTGCGGAATGGAATACAACAACCTTACCATTTTATCCCTAAACGGCGTGCTGAATACCTTGCTAACCCGTTCATAGTCTTCAACCTTTACCACAACGTCTTTGTCAACGAACTTTAATTCATCTTTAAAAATAGTTTCAAATTTTTTAGCCTGATCCTGAACCGCAGCTACCTTGTCTGCAGGAACATCAATTATTGCCTCTGCTTCTCTGGGGATGGCATTGTGTGCGCTCCCGCCACTCACACCAGCAAGATGGTAATGACAAACATCATCAAGATTGTAGAGTACCCGAGCCAAAAGTTTGATGGCGTTTCCTAATCCCTGATCAATATTCAAGCCGGAATGTCCGCCACGCAGGCCGCCCACTTTTAATAAAAGTGTGGTGTAATCGGAATGTGGTTCTACCCAGTCAATGGATTTACTTAAAATCGTGTTCTGCCCGCCGGCACAACCGATAAACAGCGTGGTCTCTTCTTCAGAGTCGATGTTTAATAAATACTTACCTTCTACAAAATCACTTTTTAAAGCCGTGGCCCCGGTCAAACCAGTCTCTTCATCCACTGTAAACAAAAATTCCAGCGGCGGATGTTGAACGTTTTCATCTTCCATCAAGGCCATAGCCATGGCAATGGCTATGCCATTATCTGCACCTAAGGTCGTTCCCTCTGCTGTTACCCAACCGTCTTCCACTTTCAATTTGATCGGATCTTTGGAAAAATCGTGCTGAGTGTCTTTATTCTTCTCGCAAACCATGTCCATGTGTCCCTGAATCACGCAACCAGGTCGATTTTCCATCCCCGGCGTAGCCGTTTTTTTAATAACTAGATTACCGACTTCATCGACTTTGTAGGAATAACCACGTTCTTTGGCAAAATTAATTAAATATTCACGAATCTTTTCTTCGTGCTTGGAGCAGCGCGGAATCTGACTGATCGCGTAAAAATTTTTCCAGACTAATTTAGGTTCTAAGTTCTCGATAACTTCTTTCATTTTACAACTCCTCAAATCTTGTTCTGACAAAGGCAGTAAGTTAAAGAATATTCCTGAAAAATAAAAATTAAAGTGGACTTGGTTAATGGAAAGCAAGCTGTCGTTTTTTCAACTTTGTCACTCGTCACGCGTTACGCGTCACTTGTTACTTGTTACATAACACAGTTTTCAGACAAATTTCAGTGAGAATTGCCCCCTGCCCAAAATTTTACTTTCACCTTTGTCAATTTTAATCTATATTTAAATTTTTACAGCAAAGGCAATCAGTAATGAAAAAAGATAATAAAGAGAAACGCGATTTTCTCTCATTAATTAAAGACAATTTTGAGATCACACGGGGACGCCCCTTCCCTTTTGGCGCCAGCATTGTGCGCGGTGGAATTAACTTTGCCGTTTATTCTCCCTACGCACAATCGGTCTGGCTGGTTTTGTACGAAGCCTGCGTTGAAGAGCCGATTATTGAATTTCCATTAGATACCAGCTATAACCGAACCGGCCATGTGTGGCATGCCTTCATCCGCGGGCTGGATCACGGCATTAAATACGGCTTCCGCGTTCGTGGCAGCAGCGAGCACAATCCGGTGGACGAGCGCATTGTTTTGTTAGACCCCTATGCCCATACCACTTGCGGCGGGCAGATCTGGGGAAAGCCGTTTACCATTGAACGCGACGGGCAAAGGCACACCTTTCGCATTTCCACCATTCCCCAAAATCACTTTGACTGGGGACAGGACGCGCCTTTAAATCATCCATTACAGGACACCATCATCTACGAATTACACGTCAGAGGCTACACCATTCATCCCTCATCCGGGGTTAAAAATCAGGGTACTTTTTTGGGCATCACGGAAAAAATTCCCTATTTAGAAGATCTGGGCATTACCGCAGTGGAGTTGATGCCCGTTACCGATTTTGACGAAACAGCCAATGATCATGTAAATCCCAAAAACGGTAAAAAACTGATGGACTTTTGGGGGTACAATCCCATTTCTTTTTTTGCCCCTAAAGCGGCCTACGCCGCTCACAATGCAAACGAAAATCAAATCGTTAACGAATTTCGTGAAATGATCAAAGCCTTTCATCAGGCTGGCATTGAAGTCATTCTGGACATGGTTTTTAATCACACCGGCGAAGGCGGAAAAAACGGTCCCGTTTACCACTTTAAAGGCTTTGACAACAAAGTTTATTACATGATCGACGAAAAGACCGGTAACTATCTGAATTTTTCCGGTTGTGGCAATACGTTGAACTGTAACCATCCAGTGGTGCGCGACATGATTCTGGACAGTTTACGTTACTGGGTGATGGAAATGCACGTGGATGGTTTCCGCTTTGACCTGGCATCCATTTTAGGGCGCGGCAGAAACGGTGAAATCCTCTCCAATCCGCCGTTAATTGAACGCATTGCCGAAGACCCGATTCTGGCCAAAACCAAACTGATTGCCGAAGCCTGGGATGCCGGCGGCTTGTACCAGGTAGGTGATTTCCCCCACTTTCAACGCTGGATGGAGTGGAACGGCCGTTACCGCGATGATGTACGCCGTTTCATCCGCGGAGATCGGGGAATGGTTGGCGCCTTTGCCACACGTCTGTTCGGCAGCGCCGACCTGTACCAGGACGACGGACGCGAACCTTACCACAGCGTCAATTTCGTTACCTGTCACGACGGGTTTACACTACAGGATTTGGTCTCTTACAATCAGAAACACAACTGGGAAAACGGAGAGAACAATCAAGACGGCGCAGATGAGAATTTTAGCTGGAACTGTGGTATTGAGGGACCTTCCAGCGATCCGCAAATCATCAAATTGCGTAATAAACAAAAACGTAATTTTTTAACCGCTTTGTTGCTTTCTCAGGGCGTGCCCATGTTGCTGGCCGGTGATGAATTCGGCCGAACGCAGAACGGCAACAACAACGCCTACTGCCACGACAATGAAATCAGCTGGCTGAACTGGGACTTGTTAAAACAAAATGAAGACTTACACCGTTTTACAAAAACATTGATCCATTTTCGCAAAAAATACGACATGTTTCGCCGACAACGGTTTGAGATCAAGACCATTGACGGCCTGCCTGAAGTTAGCTGGCATGGCCTGAAACCATTTAAGGTAGATTGGAACAATCCACAGGTAAAATGGCTGAGCGCGCTTTACCTGGGGCTTCCGGCAAAAAACGAGCCGGATGTCTTCATCATGTTTAATGCCAGTCCTCATAACCAGACGTTTGAATTACCGGCGATTAAATCAAATAAAAAATGGCATCTCTTTGTAAACACGGCCGAAACACCGCCTGATGATATTTACAGCGAACAAAAGGCTCCTCGCCTGGCCAATCAAACCAAATTCATGATGGAGCCTTTCTCCTCTGCTATTCTTTTGGGGAAATAGTTATGAAATTCAGAACAGAGCTTGAAGTCAGCCCGGCAAAAAAGCAAATCGCCATTGACCATTCCATTTTAACCATCGGTTCCTGCTTTGCCGAAAACATTTCCACTTATCTCCGGCAGTCGTTTTTTAATTTGCTGGAAAACCCCTTCGGCGTCCTCTACAATCCGTTTTCCATTGCAACAGCTCTGCAACTCATTTTAAGTCAAAAATCCTTTACCAAAGAAGACCTCATTTTTCATCAGGGTGAATGGCACAGTTTCTGGCACCACAGCACCTTTTCACACCACAATCCGGAAATCTGCCTGCAAAAAATCAACCATCAAATACAGGCGGCGCACCAGTTCTTAAAGCAAGCGGACTGGCTGATCGTAACCTTTGGAACAGCTTACGTGTACCTGCACAGGCAGTTAAAATCCGTGGTGGCAAATTGTCACAAACTGCCAGAAGCGCATTTCCATCGTAAATTACTGACTGTAGAAGAAATCACTTACAAATGGCAACAAACGGTCGGTCTTTTAAAAGAATTTAATCCGGAATTGAAAATCATTCTCACCATCAGTCCGGTACGGCATTTGCGTGATGGTTTCATTGAAAATCAAAAAAGCAAGGCAACCTTAATTCTGGCCACACATCAAATTTTAACTCAAACAAAAGACCATTTTTATTTTCCCGCTTATGAAATTGTTTTAGATGATTTGCGGGATTACCGCTTTTACGAAGCCAATTTAACCCATCCCAACCAGCTGGCTGTTGATTACATCTGGAAAAAATTTCAAAAAATGTTTTTTACCAAAACAACCCGACAATCAGTTTCGGAACTGCTTAAATTCCGAAGCAGGCTAACACATAAGGTACGTAATCCCCACTCGCCGCAGGCACTATTGTTCATGGAAGAAACACGTAAACAATGGCTGGAATTAAAACAAAGATATCCACATCTTCATAATAAACCAGCGCCTTTTGCTGAGGACAAGAACAGTTTGTGAACATTGTTGTTTGCATTTAAATTATTATTTTCTCAAATTTGAATATGGAACTTTTTTATGTAAATCCTGAGGGAGTGAACGGACAAACCGCGGTCTTAGACGATTTTGAACGCAGACATATGGTACAAACTTTACGAAAAAAAACGGGAGATCTGGTTAATTTAACCGATGGCAATGGTCATCACTTAATTGGCACCATTAGTCAAACCGCCCCCAGGCTGGTCGTGCAAATTGAACAAAAAATTAAAATACCATTGCCTGCAGCACAAATTACTCTGGCCTGTGGATTTATCAAACAAAACCGGCTGGACTTCATCCTGGAAAAAGGTACAGAATTAGGTGTGACGCATTTTGTCTTTTTTAAAAGTCGCTACGCCAATTACCACAGCGCCAATCAAAACCGCTTAATCAAGGTAGTCCGTCAGGCCTTAAAACAAAGTCTGCACTTTTATTTGCCCAGAGTAACAATTTTAAAATCGTTTGCAGAATTTTTAAAGTTTTCCGAGCCGTTCCAATTCAAACTGACAGCCATTGACCAGACCTTTCCGGCAATAAAGCAGGTTGTTAAAAATAGCCAGTCAAATGAATGGCTGATTGCCATTGGTCCGGAGGGTGGCTTTAGCAAGGAAGAAGTTGCAGACATGCTTGACCAAAATTTTCAGGGAATTTCCTTAGGTTCACATCGGTTAAGAACAGAAACCGCGGCGCTTAGCGCCCTTGCTTTTGTTCAACAATATATTCAATAAAATACAGGAGGTGCACCTTGTCATTAGAAGATTGTGTATTTTGTCAGGTTCTGGAGAGGAAGCTACCCAGTAAAATGGAGTACGAAGACGATGAGGTGGCTGTTTTTTGGGACATCAATCCCCAGGCGCCGGTTCACTTGTTAATTGTGCCCAAAAAACACATTCCCAATGTCTCTTCGTTTACTGATGAAGACAGCTTTTTGCTTTGTAAAATGTTCCAGGTAGCACGCCAGGTGGCCAAAAAAATGCATCTGGAAGAGAAAGGCTTCCGTCTGGTAGTCAATGAAGGAAAAGACAGCGGACAGAGTATCTTTCATGTACACGTCCATTTACTCAGCGGACGTCGTTTAATGTGGCCTCCGGGTTAATAAGTATTTTTCTCGCTAACTAAATTGGTAAGACGCCTTTTAAAATTCATTGAGCCTTTAAGCTTCTTGAAAGCTGAGGCTCTTTCTTTTTTAAATTGATCAGCTGCTTGGTTGAAGGCTAAAGGAGCATAGCGACTACGTCGCTGCCCTTTAACTTAATTAACTTATATCATTAATTAAGAAGAAAAAAATTCAAAATTCAACACTCAAAATTCAAAATTTCTCTATTGTGAACGTTGTTATCACTAAAATTTAAAAAGAGGGGCTTAATTTGAAACTAACGTTTATCAAACAAATTCTATTTGACGCCGACGACACGCTCTGGGAAAACAATATTTACTATATAAGGGCAACCAATGACTTTCTCGATTTATTAGTAGCGAAAGGTTTGGATCGAGAAGCGCTCCAAAATGAGTTTGATGAACTGGAACTGTGGGTGGTAAAAGAACGCGGCTATGGCAGCCACAATTTCGTCTACATTTTAGAAGTTCTCTACGAACGTTACCAGCATTTAATCAATTATGGCGATTTAAAAAAAATTGTTGAACGTTTTGAAAAGCACCCCCGAGAACCCAAACTTTTTGACGGTGTTATTGAGACCTTAACTCAGTTAAAAAAAGATTACCAGCTTTATGTTTTAACCAAAGGCGATTTTAAAGAACAGGAACAAAAAATCATCAATGCAGGTATTGACAAAATTGTAAATGGCTATTTTATTGTTCCGGAAAAGGAAGATGAAGTTTACAAACAAATCTTACTGCAAAATAATTGGCGAGCAGAAGAAACCTGCATGGTGGGTAACAGTCCGAAATCCGATATTAATCCTGCGTTGCGTGTTGGCATGTACGCCATTTACATCCCTTACGCCGACACATGGAAACTGGATTACGAAGAGATTGAACCAGTGGAAGCACGCTTTTTTCAGGTTGAAAAATTTTGTGATCTGATCGATTATTTTTCGTAAATCAATTCTGCTTTAATAACATCACCTTCCACTCTGGAATTCTTATCTAAATAAACCAGCACCTGGGCATTCTTTCCCTGATTATCAATATTGCCTTTTACTCTGGAACCATTTCTGATAAAAATTTCAACTCTACGTTTATCGCCATCTCCGCTTTTTCCTTCTACCAAAATATTACCCAGAACCCGGGCAGTATCTTCAAGGAAGATATCGCCATTGGTCGTTTTTAAATCTCCTGCAACTGTGGCATTAAAAATACGAATAGCCCCATTAACAACACTCACATTCTGCTGGACCACAGCCCTGCTTTTAATTTTAATTGAACCATTAATCACCTGAATACTTTCGTTTACCTTAGCCCCTTCAGCAAGTACCACCTGTCCGTTTATGGTTTGAACTTTCTCGACCTCACTATTCTCCCCGATTTCAATCCGTCCGTTAATCGAACGTAGATCGCCATCAATTGTGCAATTTTCGCCGATTACAATGTTGCCGTTAACCGTATTTAAATCTTTACTAAGCTTACTATTTGCTTCAATTACAATACTTTCGTTGATCTTGGCCGTACAGCTAATTAGAACAATTAAACCTAATAATATGATTACTTTTTTAATCATATCAAATTCTCCATGTTATTTATTTAAAAG
>JAGHBR010000053.1 GCA_021160885.1 Caldisericaceae bacterium | reverse complement strand
GACTTCAATGAAAAAATTATTAAACCTTATGCCAATTGCGGAATTGATTCTTTGATCGTACACAATTCTACTTTTTATAATGGCTCCAAAGAAGGTGTAACGCTTTACACCGGTTCTTCCAGTGATCCCGCTGTTCGTTTAAAATACGCTGAATTTTACAATTGTACCTTCTATGGCTTTGTCCGTGAGGGAATTAAAGGCGATACCTATCCGGATGCAAAGGTTCTGGTCAACCATTGCACGTTTTATGATTGCGGTGGTACCGGCAAAGCGTTGATTTATTTTGATGACATGATTAATGTGGAAGTCAAAAATTCATTATTTGTTAAAAATAGTTATGGCAGTTATTTCGCCAGATTTGAATCTGCCGATAATCTCTTCCATCACAACGCTGTCTGGGATGTGGTTAATGGGGGGGTATCCAATGCAACGGTTTCGGATACCTTGCATGCAGATCCCAAGTTTGCCGATCCGGTCAATGGGGACTTTACACTGGCTGATGATTCTCCGGTTCTGGGAATGGCTGAGGATGGTCATGCCATGGGTGACTTACGCTGGGATCCGCAGTACTTAATGCCTAAAGTAATTAAAGTGGAAGCTGGTACGGATGTTATCAAACAGGCTATTGATGCTGCAGAGCCAGGGGACATTATCGAACTGGTAACCAGTGGTGGTCTTTATCTTTCTACTGATCAAATCACAATTGATAAAGATATCACCATTCGTGGCGCCGAAGGGTTGTACACCAAGCCGATTCTGAAATACATTGGTAGTTCGACCGGCGCTTACATGTTTAAAGTGGTTGGTTCCCCTAAAATAATGGTGCAAAATCTGGAATTTGATGGTGACGGTACAGCCGAGGGCGCGGCCGCCAAAGCTAAATATGCATTTCGCTTAGATAATGGCGATGTGAATGGCACTATGAATGTAAAAATTGATAATTGTGATTTCCATGATTTTAATGAGAAAATAATAAAACCGTATCCTGATTGTGGCATTGACTCACTGATCGTTCATAATTCGACTTTTTCTAATGGGGCTAAAGAAGGCATTACGCTTTATTCCGGATCTTCAAGTGATCCCCAGGTTAATCTGGATTATGCTGAATTTTTTAATTGTACTTTTTATGGTTTTGCTCGCGAAGGTATTAAAGGCGATACCAATCCAAACACTGTGGTGCGTGTCAATCATTGTACGTTCTATGATTGCGGCAAATCTTCCAAAGGCATGATCTATTTTGATGACATGGCCGATGTTGAGGTTAAAAATTCTCTGTTTATAAAGAATAGTTACGGCGATTATTTCAGCCGTTTTGAATCTTCTTCCAGCCTTTTCCATCACAATGCCGTGTGGGATGTGGTAAGTTGGAAAGTCTCCAGTGCAACGGTTTCTGATACGTTTCATGTAGATCCCAAGTTTGCCGATCCAGATAATGGAGATTTTACTTTAGCAACCGATTCTCCGGTACTGTCTTTAGGCGATGATGGCCAGCCCTTGGGTGACATACGTTGGGCGGAACACCCTGGACAATACCGTTTGTCCATTGTAGTTGAAGGTAGTGGAACGGTTACAGCCGATCCGGCCGGCCCTTATTACGATCCCGGAACAGTTGTCACACTAACGGCAACGCCTTCACCCGGTTGGAAATTTTCTGCCTGGGAAGGCGCAGTGGCTTTTCCACCGGATAACCCGGTTGCCACTGTGACTATGGACGATGCTAAAGTAGTTAAGGCCGTTTTTGAAACTACCGCACCAAAATATGCGGTCAATGTAGAGGTAGAAGGTATCGGACATGTTGAATATAGTCCTGAACCATTAGAAGGCAATCGTTACGATGAAGGAACTGAAGTTACCTTGACCGCCATACAAGATTCAGCTACATGGGAATTTGTGGAGTGGAGTGGCGACACTTCGAGTACAGTAAATCCTTTGATCTTTACCGTAATGAAGGAAATAAACCTGACTGCTCATTTCCGTAGTACGTTGCCTCAGGTTATGCTTGATATTGATACGGTTGGCTTGGGTGGCGTGACCGTTACTCCGCAACCAATTTTAGGTACTTATGATTCGTTAACCACTGTAATTCTTACTGCAACGCCTGTTCCCGGTTGGGAATTTACCGGTTGGACTGGCGATCTGGTAAGTACAGAAAATCCCGACACTCTGGTTCTGGATGGTGACAAGCATGTAATTGCAAATTTCGCTGAAATTGTAACAGGCAGTCATGTGCTGGAAATTGATTCTACCTGGGATTTACGAGATGCGGTTGAATTTGCTAATAACAATTCCAATATTGACACCATCTTATTGACTACGCCCGGTGTTTACACATCAAAATACACCGATGACGTGGCCGTATTAAAACCGCTAACCATAATTGCCAAACCGGGCCTGCCGGAGAAACCGGTGGTTACTAATAGCGATCCTGAAATGTCCAATCTGGATATCTTCCGTGTATTTAATGATTTTACTCTGATCGGTATAAAAGTAGATGGTGGTCATGCTTTGAGCCATGGCATGAAATATGGCGTACGCCTTAGTAATTATTCGGATGGAGATACCGTCAAATTTGGATCGAATATTACCTTAAAAGACTGTGATTTTGTCAATCTTTATCAGGGTAAAGATCCAAAATTTGGTGATGGGCATGCATTAAAAATTGATAAAAATGTACGTGCCGGTGTCGTAAAAGTCGAAAATTGTACCTTTGCCAACATTGGTTATGAAGCAATCCGAATATCGGATACCGAAAAATGGCCGACCGATCGCGCGCTGGACAGTCTGATTGTACGTAACTGTACCTTTACCAATATTGATGCAGAGGCTGTTCGTTATTACTCAGATAAAGATACCAATACAGTCGATGCACCTGTTATCCTAGAACATATCACTATCAATAATTCAGCTACACGTGTTTTCTATCTTAAAAACAGTGGTGGTGCCATTGTTCGGGATATTATTATTGCCAACAGCCGGCTTTCGGATGTTGGACGCGATGGTGATTTGATGGATGCTCAGGGTAAAGGTACCGTCGTGAGTCATATTGATACGTTTAATGTACTTGCTGTGCCGATTAAAGCTTCCAAAGGTGGCATGGTTGATGAAGAGACCGTCTGGGGCATTGATCCTAAATTTGAAGATCCGGATAACATGAATTATACGCTAATGCCAGAATCTCATCTCTACGGTCTGGCTCATGATGGTGAGGCTTTGGGTGACCTTCGTTGGGCAACCAAAACTCCGGTTCACAAACTGCTTACCATTATTGTGGAAGGTAATGGTTCTGTGATGCTTGATCCGCCACCTGTTGGCAAAACATATGATCCAGGAACGGAAGTCACGTTGACGGCTATTCCTGACACGGGTTACGTATTCAAAGAATGGCAAGGCGATGCCAGTGGCACGGACAATCCAATAACCATTACCATGGACGACGATAAAACGGTAACGGCCGTTTTTGAGCTGGAAACCGCAATCGGAAATAATAATCAATTGCCTCTGGAATATGCTCTGTACCAAAACTTCCCGAACCCATTTAACCCAACCACGACGATTGCTTTCGATCTGAAAGAGAGTGGGCAGGTGACCTTGAAAGTATTTGACGTTCTGGGAAGAGAAGTGGCTACCGTGATTGATAAACCGATGAAAGCTGGACGCTATAAAGTTGTTTTCTACAATCCGAAAATGGCTTCTGGCGTGTATTTTTATCAGCTTAAAGCGGGTGATTTTTCAGCAATTAAGAAGATGTTGTTAGTAAAATAAGGACTCTCACGGTGTGATCGGTTAATGACCGATCACACCTTTAAACATTGTTTAACTTTAAAGGAAAAGGGGCATGAACAGAATAGAGATTATTCAATTATTGGAAGAAACAGGGATTATTGCTGTCATCAGGGCAAAAGAAGAAGATGATCTTGATGGAATTGTTAAAGCGTTGCTAAAAGGTGGTGTACGCGCACTTGAGATTACGATGACAACACCGTATGCGGTTGATGTTATTAAAAATTTGTGTCAAACCGTCAAACTGGAAGAACCGTTTTTGATTGGAGCTGGAACGGTGTTGGATGCAGAGACCGCCCAGGCGGTGATCCATGCCGGTGCCAGTTTTATTGTGAGTCCGATTTTCAAACCAGAAATGGTTTACATGGCACATCGCTATGACCGTCCGATTTTCCCGGGAGCTTTTACACCAACTGAAATTCTCAACGCCTGGGAAGGGGGCGCTGACGTGGTTAAGGTATTCCCTGCTGGAAGGTTTGGTCCTAAATATTTTAGAGATATCCATGGTCCCTTACCTCAGATTAAATTAACGCCTACAGGTGGCGTAAATATAGACAATGTGGCTGATTTTATTAAAAATGGAGCCAGCTTTGTGGGAGTTGGTACAGCCTTGTTAGACAAAACGATGATTGCCAATCATGATTGGGATGCATTGGCGCAACATGCTCGCAAGTTTATTGAAGCAGTAAAACAGGGAAGAAATGTTTGAGTAAATTAGAATTCAAAAGGAGAATCTAAATGCAAAAGACGATTGTCTGCTTTGGTGAAATTATGCTACGCCTGGCTCCTTTTCATAAGGAACGGTTGATACAGGCGTCTGTTTTACAGGTCATCTATGGTGGGGGAGAAGCAAATGTTGCGGCCTCTTTAGCTCTTTTGGGAAATAAGGCACGTTTTGTAACCCGCTTGCCTCAAAATCCTTTGGGAGATGCAGCAATCAGTCGTTTAAGGGCCTTAGGCGTAGATACCCGTTTTATTGCCAGGGGCGGTGATCGAATCGGTATTTACTTTCTGGAACATGGCGCTTCTATTCGGCCTTCCAGAGTAGTTTACGACCGGGCCTGTTCTGCCATATCACAGGCCTCCCCTGAAGATTTTGACTGGCAGCAGATTTTTAGTGATGCTTTCTGGTTTCATATTACGGGCATTACACCGGCAATTGGCGGGAAGCTGCCGGAAATAAGTTTGCAGGCCGTTAAAAAAGCGAAAGAAATGGGGTTAACCGTTAGTTGCGATCTGAACTACCGTAAAAAAATGTGGACGCGTGAACAGGCCAAAAAGACCATGAGTGAACTGGTTCAATATGTGGATTTAATCATAGCGAATGAAGAAGATGCGGCCGATGTGTTTGGCATTGAAGCCGAAACCACGGATGTGACTTCCGGTCAACTGGATGTGGATCATTATAAGTCAGTGGCTCGCCAATTGATGGAGGTCAGCAAGGCCAGCCAGGTGGCAATCACACTGCGAGAAAGTATCTCGGCCTCTGATAATAACTGGTCGGCCATGCTGTATGATGGAAGTAATTTTTATGTCAGTCGCAAATATCCAATCCATCTGGTAGATCGTGTGGGCGGTGGAGACAGCTTTGGGGCAGGCTTAATTCATGGATTGAATAAGTTCTCGGACAAACAACAAGCATTAGAATTTGCTGTGGCGGCTTCGGCCTTAAAACAAACTATTCCGGGTGATATGAATTTAGTGACAGAAGATGAAGTGATGAATATTGTCAAAGGTGATTTGTCCGGACGTGTGCAACGTTAAACAGGTTTAATTAGGAAAAAATGCTAAATCATTATCATAAATATTTCTTAACTTTTGTTTTTTTAGTATTGTGTTTTTCTCTGCTTACAGCCAGTAATTCACAAAGGCCGGGGAAAGGTCAGGAATTGTGGTTCAAAAAATTTCCTTTTCCCACGCAAGATGAATTACTAAAGGCTTTGGATCAATCGCGGGCAGAATTTGGCTTTTTAAAAAGCAAGACAAATAACCAGCAGTTAGCAAAACTGACTCAATATTTTAAAGAAAAAGCAGCCAAACGTTATTATTTTGACTGGCGGAATTTTACAGATCGATTAAGGCAGTATTTACAAATTTTTCCCGAAGCTAGAAAAAAACACCTGAAAATAGCTGCCGAACACATGGAAAAATTTCCTGCGCAGGTCGCCTGGCAGCTGCCAATGACCGACCTGAAAGGGAAATCGGTTACTGCTTACGAATACAGGCATCTGGCCCGGCAAAGTAAAATCATGGATCTGGCCTTTAGTTACTATATTAAAAATGAAGACCAGCGCTATATCGATTATTTTGTTCAACAGGTAAAAAGTTTAAAACGTGCGTTTGATTCTGGAAAGGTTGAAACCGGAGGCAATGGCGCTTACGAAGTGTTTCGGGCCGGGAAACGGGTGCACCACTGGTTGTTCAATCACCATGCCTTTTTGGCAAGTACCGCTTACAACTGGCAGGATCAATTGCTGTTGCTTCAAACCTTTCTGCACCATGGACGCATATTAGCTGCCGAAGTTAAGAAATTTCGACCTGGCAACCATCATACACGCGGCCTGGTAGGCCTGTTCGAAATTGCCGTCTGTTTTCCGGAATTTAAAGAGAGCGCTCAATGGCGCAAGTTGGCTCTGGATGGATTGATGTGGCACATGAAAAATGAAATTAACAACGATGGATTCCAGTTTGAACGCAGCGGCCACTACCACAAAGGCGATATTGAGAACTTCCTGCGTGTTTATCAGTTAGCCAAGAAGAATGGGATTAAACTGCCCAAAGGCTACGTGGAAAAATTTCGTTCTATGTTCCAGAGCCTGGTTAAACTGGCCATGCCCAATAAAGCCATGCCTGTATTACAGGACGATACCGATGGTGGATCGATGATAGAAGCCGATATCAGCGAACCGATGGCCGTGGGTGCTATGATTTTTAAAGATCCCCTATTTCGCTATTTTTCCGGTGATCACCCCCCTGAAAGCTACTACTGGTTATTATCTTCAGATCAGATCGAGCAGCTTAACAAATTATCAGGACAAACCCCAGAATTTGATTCAGTGGCGCTTAAAGAAACCGGCTATTACGTGATGCGTGATGGTTGGCATAAAGATAATCGCTATCTGCTTATTTCCGCAGGACTGGAAAAACGCAAACCAGATCATCAGCATGGGGATATGTTAGGAATTATTGCCTATGCCGGTGGCAGTACTTTTTTGACTAATTACAAAGTCCGTTATAATCGTGAGGACTTTTCTTACCTGAAAAATTCCTGGGCAAAAAATGTGGCTTTAGTTGATAGCCAACTACAGGGACGTGGCTGGAAATCAAACCGAGGCGGATCCGGATTTGGTAAGTGGAAATTTCTGCCTGAACCCAAAGTAAGTTGCTGGCAGGTTTCGGATGTGCTCGATTACTTTAGCGGTCAACACAATGGTTTTGAAAATTTGAGTGTTGATTACCAGCGAGAGGTTCTTTTTGTAAAAAACGGGTTTTGGATTGTGTTCGATCATTTCCGTTCTAATTCTTCACATACCTATCAGCAAGTATGGCAGGGACCATTTGAGATTGTTAATTCAAGGTTGATAAAACAACCCCTAAAGAATGACCAACTGGTTTATTTGTGGCAGCCTGGTGCTGATCATTTTAAAATAAAGCAGCACAAGTTTGGAGTGGACAACTGTTATCAGAACAATGTTTTTGAAACAGAGCCTAAACCACAATTTACTTTTACCACTCTCATACTTCCAGGCGCTAGAATAAACGAAGAAAAGAAATTAGCCAGGGTGGGAGAGTTTACCATCCGCCATACTGAAAAATATTCCGTAAATTCAAATCTGATTTTTAAACTAACGCTTATTGTAGAAAAACAGGGACAACCATTTCTTTTAAGCGGAGTCAAAGAGGTTTTGTTTAAGGGGAATCCAATTCAATTTAAACAATCATTGCATTTTCTGATTATAAAGTTCATCGAGGGCAAATTAACTTGTCGTGTGTATGGTACTGATCTAGGCAATGTGCAAAAAATTATTAAAAATAGAGGAGAAGAGTTGCAATGTGGATCAGTTGTAGAATTAACTTTGTAACTGTTCAATTAATGGAGGGCCAATAGTGAAAAAGTGGATTCAATTATCATGTTTACTGGCCGTTCTGTTATGGCCACTAAGGGCTTCATATGCTGGCAATACTGGTAAATTGGCCGGTATCATTAAGGACGCAGAAACTGGTGAGCCGTTACCAGGCGCTAATGTGGTGATTACGGCCCGTTGGGAAAATGAACAGGAAGTGCCGCTTGAGGTTCCAATGGGAGCAGCTTCTGATGTGGACGGTGAATATTTCATTTTGAATTTACGGCCCGGTTTCTACACCGTTGAAATCAGTTTTGTCGGTTACCGTCCGCAACGTTTTACCCGTGTAAGGATTACTGTGGATAAAACCACTCGTCTTGATGTTGAACTGCAGAGTGAGGTTTTCCAGGGCGAGGCTATTCAGGTGATCGCATACCGGCCAGCAGCAGTGGAAAAGGATTTGACGGCTACCAAACAGGTCTACGATGTTGGGGAAGTTCAGGCTATTGCTGGTGTCGCTGATGTCAACGATATTTTGCAGCTGCAGGCTGATGTGGTTGACGACCACTTCAGGGGCGGTCGTGTGGGGGAAGCTACTTACCTGTTTGGCGGTGGAATAATTGTTAATCCGTTAAACAACCGCCGTGCTTTCAGCCCAATTGTTACAGCTCTGGAACAGGTGGAAGTTTACACTAGTGGATTTAGCGCAGAATACGGAAATGCTCAGTCTGGTGTGGTGAATATGGTACCCAAAGAAGGAGGTAATAAATGGCAGAGTCGTCTGGAAATGGCTACCACTTTACCTTATTACAAAACCTGGCAGGGTAATCCATACTATCCGAAAAATCTCTATTTCCATTCATTGCTGTCCAATCTGGAAGAATGGATGAAGGAAAACCCGAACAACCCGGGCAAGCCGCTTTACGATTTAGGGTACGGTTTTGGTCCTGCCTACCTGCCAACGCGTATTGTCTGGCCGCCTGTTTTTTATACACGCGATGATTCGTTGAAAATTGCCAGGTTGGGGCAAATTGCCTATGAACAGGCTTTCCGTGAAATTGGCATGAAAACACCCAAAGCTATAGACACACGTGTTGATTTTACCACTGGCGGCCCGTTGACCAAACATTCTTCCATATTCCTGGCTGCCCGTCAAACGACAGAAACACCCAAAGTCCCCATGCCGCAACCTATTATGAGTCGCCAGATGCTGATGAACTGGACTTATCGTCCTGATGCTAATAATAAATTCAAATTTGCCTTTTTGTTTAATCTTGATCATGATTATAACTTGAGCAATTTTCTACGTTATATGTTTGATCGTTCATTGAATGCTATTTATATCCAATCCGTAACCAAACAATATGGGTTTGATTGGGATCATGTCTTTTCACCATCGACCTTTTCAAATTTGCACTTCAGTGTATTGGATCTCGAAATGAAACAACGCATTGAGTTGATGCATCCGGATGAATTTTTCGAACAATACAGCAACGGAAACAACCGGACTTACTACAATGCGCCATCAAATCATCGTGTCGGCCAACCTTCGGATGATTTTGGAAATCAAAATACGACCACTTACAACCTGCAAGCCAGCGTCAGCAGCCAGTTAAATACGAACAATTTGATTAAAAGTGGACTACAATTCTATTATTACGATGTAAATGTTGATATGGATATGAACATAACCACCAAAGGGAACTATCGCAACGTAAAATTTAACGCGTTCCCTTACGAAGGCGCCATATACTTTCAGGATAAAATGGAATTTGCAGGCATGATTGCCAATATTGGATTACGCTGGGATTTTTATCAACTTAATACAGAATATTATGGTGATAAATTTTCGCCACTGCGCCAGCCGGACTACAAAATCAAAACTAAGTTTTACAGTCGATTACAACCACGTATTGGTATTTCTTTTCCAGTTTCAGAACATTCGGTATTCCATTTAAATTACGGGACTTTTACACAAAGACCCAATTTCAACCAGCTTTTTTACAATCAGATTACTCTGAATGAGGACGTCGATGTATTAGGAAATCCTGCCTTAAAACCGGAAAATACCAATGCTTATGATGTGGGATTGGTTCAGGGGTTACCTTATGGATTTCGTTTGGACGTCAGCGCTTATTACAAAGACGTTCGTGATTTAGTAGAAAGCGCTTATTACACCGACAGAAATTTTGAGGTTTACCGTACATACATCAACAGGGATTATGCTGATATTAAAGGTTTTCATGTCAGTCTGGAAAAAGTAGGTTCCGGTTTACGAGGATACCTGCGTTACAATTACGAAGCGGCAAAGGGGAAGAGTAGTAATGACCTGAATGCTCCGGTCAACTTCTTTGAAACTCCGGATCCTACCTACGGAAAAGTAAAATTACCAGATCCGGAAGATGTTTATCTTGATTACGACCGTACACACAAATTGCTGTTAAATTTGCGTTACTCAACATCCAAAGAATGGGGCCCTGCTATTTTGGGCGTGCATCCTTTTGGTGAATTTTCAATTAGTTCGACCTATCGCTTAATGACCGGGCGACCTTACACCTGGGACGAGACCGGACAGGGCTTAAAGTACAATAAACGAACCCCAACCGAACATGACTGGCGTATGCGCATTCAGAAGAAATTCCGCTTTGGTGGTACAAGAATGACCTGGTATTTTGAAGGATTCAATTTGTTAAATGAAAAAGTTTATCATTATTCCAGAATTTTTGCTGACGAGCGGGAAACAGCACGTTATGAGCAGGGACAAAATGTTCTCATTTATGATGAATATGCTCCTTACACTACCAGTCAGGCTATTTATGTAATTAACAATGAACCACGTCATTATCGAATGGGCTTAATTTTTGAATTTTAAAAGATGGGGTGAAAAATGATAAGAAAATTGACAGGATCCATTGCAATCGTACTGCTAATATTCATGAGCTTACAGGCTCAACTTGAATATCGCATTCACAACCGTGGCATGCTGCACGAAACGGTTTTTAACGATGGAACTATTGGAAGACCCTGGCAAACCGGTGAAGCCGGTAACCGGGCAACCACTCCGGTTATGGAGTGGCCGCCTTACTCCGCTGCCATTGTAGAAGGAATTGAGTACAGCGGTCAGCATAATATTTTAGGTGCTGGCATGTACATGGCGGCTAATTTAGATGGCAAACCGGGGAAAGATAACCGTATTTACGCCCTTTGTGGAGGCGTTGGCGCCAGTTCTCCTGAAAAAGTAGTCGGCGTATGGAGCTTTCCGCTCTCCATGGAAGAAATCGACAATTATCCGGTATTACCCAATGGTGAACTGAATCCCGATTACGATCCGGATGAGGCAGAACAAATCATCATTGCCAAATGGGCCACGCCGCTTGGTGTAACGGTAACGCGCACTTCGCGACAATGGAGTTATCCGGATTATGATGATTTCATTATTTATGAATATGAGCTGGAATACACCGGCGATACCGATGGCAATCCTGAAACCATTGAACAGACAACAACTTTAAAAGATTTTATGGCTTTGTTTATTTACGGTTTTGCCCCATCCATGTATGGTTACCAAAGGGTGTACCAGGAATGGAAATATGAAGGTGGTATTTATCGTGGTGATCAAAATACCTATTGGGATGCCGATTACTGGTTGGCATTTAATTTGAATTTACGCACTAATCTGCGTGAAGAATGGGCCAAACCAGAACCTAATTATGACCTGTTTAAAGAACAGGCTGAAGCCGGTTATCTTGGCGGTGGATTACTCAGCCCTCAGGCACCTGGTTATGCCATTTTGTATTACGACACTACACACCTTGCCATCGTCGACCCATTTAATCCGGAGCGTAATGAATCTGAGGCGGTCAAAATTTTACGAACAGTAGCCGGTGAATATTTTGAACTTGATGAGCATGGACATATAAAACAACCCTGGTCGAACAAAGTTAGTACCGGCAATACACGTAGCTCAAAAATGAAAGATATGTCGATTAATCCTGATAATCGTTGGAGTGGTGTATACAGTGAAGGTAGTACTACCTGGCCGGAAGTGCCAAGTCCGCGTTGGTATGGAAGAGCAGCTTTCAATTACCGGCAAAGTGTGGATGCCGGGCAGAAGCACACCGTTTTTGGGCCTTACACTTTACATCATGGCGATAAACTATATTATTCCATTGCAGAAGTTGTGGGGTATGGCGGCCAGGCTGGAAAACGGGTTGAAGGTGGCCCTGCAGTTAACGGCGTATTGCAACAGTGGAATCGTATCCCATCCTGGGATCGGGTGGTTACTTATAACGGTCAAAAATACACCGAACAGGGCTATTTAACGCAATACGGTTATCCAGATTACGTAAATTCCGAAGTGCGTACTGTTCAACAGGTTACCCATAAAGCCTTTGAAGCCTATTTAGGTCACGAGCCGGAAATTCCTGTTTGGCCAGAGGATAATTCACCCCATGGTGTTTATCAGATTCCCATTCCACCACCAGCACCGGCAATTTATGTGGAAAACACGCCCAAAGCTGAAGTTCGCATTCAATGGGGACCTCAGGTAGAAAGCTTTGATGCCCCGCGTTTAACCGGGCCAGTTGACCACTACAATGTGTACCGCGGTGTAATGGGCTTGGGCCCCTGGAAATTACTTGGCTCAATTCCGGTAGGACAGCGTAGTGGCGACTATTATGAATTTTTAGATACAGACCAGGATTTTAAGATTGGTGAAACACGATATTATGCAGTTACTTCAGTTGATGCCAATGGCAATGAAAGTGGTAAAACCAATATTGTAAAACATGTTAAAAACATTGGCGCGGTAGAAAAATTAAGCGATGTTCATGTTGTGCCTAATCCTTTTGTTTTGAAATCAGGATTTACAGGTGCCGGTGAAGTGGATAAGAAAATTGGTTTCTACAAATTACCAAGGCAATGTACTATTCGGATTTTTTCCTATTCGGGGCAGTTGGTAGAAACCATTGAACACAATGATCCTGTCTATTCCACTGAATGGTTCCAGGTAACACGCAACGGCCAGGACATTGCTTCCGGTATTTATTTTTACGTGGTCACAACTCCGCAAGGAGAACAGACTAGCGGTAAGTTTATTGTGATTAAATAGCAAACTGGAGAATAACGATGAGACTAATAGTTTTGATTACAATCTTAATCTGGCTGGCTTTCGCGCCACTGCAGGCATTTGAAAAAGTTGGCACAACCTCTTTCCAGTTTTTAAAAGTGGTTGCCGATGCCCGTTCCATGAGCATGGCTGGAGCTTATACCGCTGTAGTGAGCCATGCAGATGCTGTTTTCTGGAATCCGGCCGCTTTAACTCGTGTTGTTGGGATGGATGCCAGCTTCTCTTATATGGATTATTTTCTGGATGTTAAACATTTCTCCGCTGCAGCAGCTATTCCTTTAGGTTTTGCTGGTACACTTGGTTTCCAATTTATGTTAGCTGATTACGGATCAATTGAGGTAACAGAGGTAACTCAACTGGGATTTAGGGGCGAAGTTTACAATCCAGGACTAACAGGTGAAATCATAAATCCCTATGCTGTGGTGGCTGGAATCTCCTTCGCTAAAAAATTGACTGATAAGTTTTCTTTTGGTTTAACGGGAAAATTTGCCCGCGAAGACATGGATTATCAGAGTCCTTACGCAAGTTCCAGCGACAATTATGCGATTTTCCATAATGCCATTATGTTCGATGCCGGCTTGCTTTATGAAACCGGTTTCCGATCGCTTCGCCTATCTGCTGTTGTCCGACATTTTGGACCGGAAGTCAAGTATATTGATCAGTCGTACCCTTTGCCACAGTTGATGAATATTGGAATTGCGGCCAATCTGTTTGCCCCGGATGAAGCGATGTTTTTTCAACTGCCAGGGCAACGTCTGATTTTCGCATTTGATATGGTTCAACCACGTGACTACGATCAGCAGTATAATGTGGGACTGGAATACAGTTTTCGAGATCTTCTTTATTTCAGAGGTGGTTACCGCATAAATTATGATACAGAAGGCCTTTCGTTAGGTTTTGGACTGCAATTTAAAAATTACCGTGTTGATTATGCTTTTAATGATTACGGCGATTTTTTAGATAGCGTTCACCGCTTTTCATTTGGCATTAAATTGAAATAGTTTGGAGAAAAATGATGAAGAATAAAAGGCAAATTGTACTCTGGATAGTCATTTTGATAAGCAGCGCTGTTTTTGCACAGCACCGCGGAGATCAGCTTTCTTTTCAGGGTGTTGATGAACAGGTTAACGGTGGGCTGGAATCCATGGCCATGGGCGGCGCCTATACTGCAATGAAAGGTACTATTGACAACCTGTTCGGAAATTCCGCAGGTTTAACCGCGGTAAATAAATGGACCTTTTCCCTGAATGGCAATTATTACAAAAAAACCTGGTGGGAAAACCAGGTTTACAGACCAAATCGCTATTTTGTGACTCTACCTTTTTATTTAGAAGGACTTTACGTACCGGATCCCAAAAACAATGGTGTGCTGGACCGTGACCTGGCGCTGGATTCTTCTTATGTGGTTTCTTCACCCAAAGATTGGGGTAAAAGAGTGGATAGTAAAGAAGCCGCTGATTGGGTTAAAGAAAAATCTGCCCCGGTTTTTAACAGCTTTGCTTTAGCCGTCCCATTACATTTGCTCGAACGCAAAATAGTTGTTGCCGCAGCTTATCAGCAAAAGTTAAACTTCCTTGACTTTGACCGCAATGATAGCTACCTACAGCCTCATATTGGTTACAATGGTTATGAAGGTTGGGTACCGCGCGTTAATGGCGGCGATACACTTAATGTGCAGTGGTTCAAATACCTGCGTGAAAGAACCGGAAGTCTGAAATCGATTCGCGCTGCCATTGCTACTCAGCTTATCGCTAATCTTAACCTGTCTTTGGCTTTTGATTACACCTCAGGAAAAAGTACTGATTTATTGCAATTAAACAAAATGGGTTATTTTGGACTAATTGACGAAAACCGATTCTTTTTTACGTATGATACGCTCAACTACCAGGAAAAAGGAACCTCCGATTTTTCGTCTTTTGGCATTGAAATCGGTTTGCAATATCATTTCGAAAATCTAAGCTTAGGTGCACGGATTTCTTTACCAAAAATATTAAAGCGAAAATGGAATTATGAACTGTCTGAACAGACGGCAGCTTCTTTAAGTAAAAATTCACTATCGGGCGAAGACCGTTTTGAAATACCTGCCATTTATGAATTCGGTCTGGTCTTTAGGCCAAAAGAATCTTTTGCATTTTCTCTAAACTATCGCTATGCACCTTACAGCAAAGGAACCTATAAATTGGCCCGACCCGATTCTGCTTTCCGGCCCTGGGTCGATCAGCACAGCTATGCTTTTGGAGCGCGTTACCAGATAAATGAAATGTTTTCCCTGATGGCTGGTTATCGCTGGCAACCTTCTGTTTTTGTGCCTGATGGCGTAGCCTACACCGAACACGGCCCGGAAAAGACGATTGTAAGCTTTGGCGCCAGGCTATCATTTGGTTCTCTGGGTAGCATTATTGTAGCCAGCAATTTACAATCCTTAAAGTATCATGATACGTATTTCAGCAATACTAATTATGCTACTGAAAAAGTACAAAATTATTCAATAGGTTATGTGTACCAATTTTAAGAGGAGGTCTTTATGAGACGCATTTTTTACATTCTAGTCACTATAGTCTTTGTTGGCTTTGCCGCGCAAAGTTTGCAAGCCAGCAGTATTGAGGTTACAGATGAGTATGATTTCAAATTGGCGCTTGACTATGCGCGTACCGCCAACATCGATACGATTATTTTAACGACGCCAGGTGGTGTTTATACCACCACCGACACCATGCATCTGCCCATTCTGGAACCATTGGTTATTATGGCAAAATCGGGGTTAGCAGAGCCGCCTATTTTGACCAATAGCGATGCAAATGGGGAAGTGCTGGATATACTTCGTATTTATGCTGATTTTACCGTTGAAGGTGTTATTTTTGATGGCGGGCACGAAAGAAGCCACGGCATGAAATACGCTTTACGTTGCGATAACGATACGGAACGAGGTTACACCGTTGATCCGGATGCAGATATTAACGTAAAAAATTGTATTTTCCGCAATTTTTTCCAGGACAAAGATCCGACCAAAGACGGACATGTGTTCAAAGTAGCCAAGGTGAAAGTGGGTACGGTGCGATTTGAAAACTGTTTTATTGAAAATACTGGTTACGAGGCCATTCGTCTCTCCGATACCGAAAAATGGGCAACCGATAAGACTTGTGATAGCTTAATTGTTCGCAATTGTACTTTTGTTAATATAGATGCGGAAGGCATTCGCTTCTATGCTGATAAGGATACAGCAACAGCCGATGCTTACGTGTTGCTTGAACATTTGACATTCTACAATTCTGCAACGCGTGTCATATATATTAAAAACAATGAAGGGACCATTGCTCGCGATATTATTGTAGCCAACTCAAGAGTTTCCGGACATGGACGTGATGACTTTGTCATGCAAATTCAAAATAAGGGATCGACCATTAGCCATGTGGACACTTTTCAAGTAACCACTCTGGACGGAACCTATAATCCGGACCAACTGATTTATGTTTCCAAAAACGAAGGACGCGGTGTCAATAAGACTACGATTTGGGGATTTGATCCACAGTTCAAAGATGCTGCTAATCTTGATTTAACCTTACTGTCTGGCTCACATGCCTACTACGCGGCCCATGACGGTAGCGCCCTGGGGGATTTAAACTGGGCGACTGAAACGCCAACCGTAATTCCGTTCAATTATCAGATTGAAGGAAATGGCCATCTGGAGTTTGATCCTGAATTACAGGGCCGCAGCTATGATCCTAACACAACAGTAACAGTAACTGCAGTGCCCGATTCCGGCTGGGAATTCAAAGAATGGCAAGGTGATTTAAGCGGTTCCGACAATCCAGCAACCATCACGGTGGATGCGCCTAAAAATATTACGGCCGTTTTTGTTATGGGAACGGCTATCGATGATCCCAATTCCATTGTTCGCGATTTTAGATTAGATCAAAACTATCCGAATCCGTTTAATCCGCAAACCACCATCAGTTATAATTTGCCGTGTAAAAGCTACGTGCAGTTAGTTGTTTATGATCAACGAGGTCGGATGGTGAAAACACTGGTTAACGGTGTTCAGAACGCGGGAAGCCATCAGATTACATTTAATGCCGGTAATCTGGCATCCGGCATCTATTTCTATCGCTTAACTGACGGGCAGCACCGTTCTGTGCGTAAAATGTTGTTGATGAAGTAGGAAAGTTGGCTGTCCAACTTATCCAGGGAAGGAATCAGAAGGCAGGGCTTGTATTTGAGCTCTGCCTTCTTTAATATCAAAACAATCGAAAGCTTCAAATTGGCATTAAAGAATATTCTCTTGTTCAGACGATAGAAAATGATTTTCCGGGGAATGAATTCTGATTTGCGCTAAAAAATTAGGGGAAATACAATGTCCAAACGATTTATTCTGCTTTCACTGTGTACTGGTTTACTCTGTTTTGATTTACAGGCCAGAACGACTTTGGTGCGCGATGTGTCGGAAATTAATGCCTTACTGAATACCTTGCAACCAGGTGACACTCTGCTGATGAAAAGCGGATTCTGGAAAGATCAGCGAATTGTCATCAAAGGAGAAGGAACCGAAGAACAGCCGATTGTTTTAAAAGCTGAAATTCCTGGTAAAGTCTGGCTGACCGGTAAGTCAAACTTGCGGATTAGCGGCCAATATGTAATAGTAGATGGCCTTTATTTTGTGAATGGCTACAGTCCAGACGGTGCTGTCATAGAGTTCCGCTATGGCAGTAAATGGGCCAATCATTGCCGCCTGACCAATAGCGCAATTGTCGATTTTAATCCTTCAAGCAAAGATAACGATTACAAATGGGTTTCGCTCTACGGCCAGTACAACCGCGTGGATCATTGCTACTTTGCTGGTAAAACACATTCCGGCACCACACTGGTTGTCTGGCTTTCGACTAAACCGAATTACCATCGGATTGACCACAACCATTTTGGGCCCCGGCCGGATTTAGGATATAACGGCGGAGAGACGATTCGCATTGGCACCAGCGATTACTCCGTGTATGATTCTTACACCACAGTAGAATGGAATTATTTTGAACACTGCGATGGCGAAATCGAAATCATTTCAAATAAATCTTGTAAAAATACCTACCGATATAACACGTTTGATGAATGCCAGGGTACCTTAACTCTGCGCCACGGTAACGCCTGCGATGTGTATGCGAATTTTTTCTTTGGACATCATAACAGCCGTAGCGGGGGAGTGCGCATCATTGGTGAAGATCATCGCGTATACAACAACTATTTTCAGGATCTGAATGGTTCCGATTATCGTGCGGCCATTTCCATGATGAACGGTGTTCCCAATTCGCCATTGAATCGCTATTTTCAGGTTAAAAGAGCTCAGGTGCTTTTTAATACCATTGTAAACTGTTATCAGCCTTTTGTGATCGGGGCCGGTAAAGATGATGAAAAAACATTGCCGCCACTGGATTGTATTATCGCCAATAATGTGGTTTCCACATCGGTCAGCAGTCAGATTGTGACTCTGGAGGATCAGCCAATTAATTTAACCTGGCAGGGCAACATCTTTTATGGCGCTGAATTGGGCTTTGCTGACACCGGTGGCGTTAAATTTGAGGATCCCTTGCTGCAATTGGCCGCAAATGAATTGTATCGTCCGGCAGAGGGTAGCCCACTGTTGAGCGCTGCACAGGGGACATTTGATTTTGTAAGTAGCGACATGGACGGCCAACCAAGAACAGAGCCTAAGGATGTGGGGGCAGACGAGAAAAGTACTGCACCGGTTGTGATTTCCCCTTTGCAACCAGGCGATGTAGGGCCGGAATGGTATCCGCCGGAACCGCCACCTATTCCGGTTATTTACGTGCAAGCTGGCAAAGATTCTTTGAAAAACGCCCTGTTGAAAGCCGATGACGGGGAGATTATTGAATTAATT
The DNA here is from genome assembly GCA_021160885.1 of Caldisericaceae bacterium. Classification (GTDB taxonomy): domain Bacteria; phylum Calditrichota; class Calditrichia; order Calditrichales; family Calditrichaceae; genus Caldithrix. Next base: position 919 of record JAGHBR010000053.1, on the reverse strand, counting down.
ACCGTAGCAGGCGTTTACACTGTTTCGTCTTCGCTGGCTATCAGTAAAAACGTTACCATCCGTGGAAAGGTCGGATTGGATGAACTGCCTGTAATAACAGTCGATGCCGAAGTTGATTCACTGAATAATTTGTTTTACTGGTCATCGGCTAAAGTACTCACCTTAAAAAATCTTAAAATCGATGGGCAGAACAAGATCTCTTACATTTTTAAAAATGAAAAAAGGCATGTGGCCTTAAAATGTGATTCACTCTTCATTCAATACAGCGGGCAAAACGCCAATGGAGCAGTGTTTGTCGGGCTACCCGGTAGCATGGCCGATTCTCTGGTTTTTGATGATGTCTCTTTCTACCATGGACTGGGGCGCGGCCTGGTGGCCAATCAGGAGGCTGAAAACAGCGGATTGTACAATTTGAATCAGCTTACAATGGAAAACTGTACAGCCTGGGATTTTCCCTATTCTTTTATTGATGTCTATGGCGGTGATAATATTCCCTTTACATCCAGCCCACAAATTTTTGTCAACCACTGCACTTTTTATGATTGTGCGACAGAAAGCGGATTGGTAATTAATGCCCGAGAAGCCGACTTTACCATTGTGAAAAACAGTATTTTTGCCCTGAGTAACGAAGAACAACCTGTGCTGGCTCTTTATGGCCTGACTGCCCTGGTGGATTACTGCGATTTCTACCAAACAGGTCCTGTTTTACTGGAACGAAGTGCAGTTCAGGGTAATCATATCTGGCAGCTGGATCCTCAGTTTGAAGACCCGGAAAATGGCAATTTTGCTCTTAAGGAGACTTCCTATTTCTGGGGCAAAGCAGATGATGGTTACCCATTGGGTGATTTGCGCTGGACTGGCAAGGTAATGGCTTTAGAAAAAGAGATTCCAACCTTTAATCCAAGCCACTATTTAATGG
>JAGHBR010000318.1 GCA_021160885.1 Caldisericaceae bacterium | reverse complement strand
GTAATTTATGGCCTATTTAATTAATATATAAAATTTAAATTATACAATATTGTAGTGGTAATAAAAATTTTTGACATGTTGTTTTTTAAGGACTTAACGCACTTTCCTGTTCAAGATGGGTTAAGATTTTAATAGAGAATTGCCTTGGCTGCGGCATTTGCTCGGATGTTTGTACAACTATGGCCCTGATTCAGGAAAAGGAAATGCCCATTCCGGAATATTATGCGCATTTGTGTACCAATTGTTTGGAATGCTATGAACAATGTCCCTTTGGCGCGATTGCGCTTAAGGGCCCCTTAAATTTTTCTTCCTTTTCACAATCTATTTAACCCATCTTGAACCAAATTACACTAGTACAAGCGGAACTTATTTGAGTTCGCTTTGCTCGCAACCGCTCAGAAAGCGGTGGTACCAAATTTGTAACACGACTCTCTGAATTGTAGTGGTAATAAAATTTTTTGATATGTTGTTTTTCAATGACTCAACGTACTTTGTTGTTCAAGATCGGGTAAAGAAGCAGAACTGCAGTAAAAAATAGACGGATAATTCATTAATAAATTTTTAAACAAAATGCTAAAAAAGATATTTTCCATTTAATTTGCCACATCGACGCCTCGATGCGCAGCAGCCGCTTCATTTTTGAACGACTATTCTTCTGCTTCGACATTGCCTACTTTTTGCTTTAGTTTTTTCCATTCCGGCAGAACCAGTAGCAGAGTGATGCCAACGGCTAAAATATCGGCGGCAGGAAAGGCCAGCCAGATGCCATACAATTTCAAAAAATGGGGTAAAATGAAAATAAGCGGTAGTAAGAACAAAATTTGCCGGGCAATGGCCAGAATGAAGGCCTGCAGGGCTTTTCCCAGAGCCTGAAAATAACCGGCGCCAATCATCTGGAAACCAATCAGCGGAGTGAATATAATAATAAGTCGCAAAGCACGGGCGCCCTCTTTAACCAGCAATGGGTCTTGGTTGAAAATAGAAAAGATGGGTTCGGCCAAAATCATTAAAAAGATAAAAATACCAATTACAATTAAGGTAGCGTATTTGACAGAAAATTTTAAAGTTTGCAGCACACGCTGGTAATTTCGGGCGCCGTAGTTGTAACCTGTAATAGGTAAAAAGGCCTGTACCAGGCCAAACAACGGCATGAAGGTCATGCGTAAAATGCGGTTAATAATGCCGTAAATGGCCACTGCCATTTCGTCGCCAAAGGCAAACAAACTGTGATTCAGGATGGCCGCCAGAACACTGGCTGCACCATGCCGCGCAAAAGATGAAGCGCCAATCGCTAAAATTTCTTTAATAACTCTTAAATTGGGCGTGAAATATTTCCATTGAAAGGTAAGAATACTGCGACCACTGTAAAAAAAGTAAGTCAAAAGAAGCATGGTTAAAAATTGTGATAGCACGCTGGCTATGGCAGCCCCTTTAACGCCCAACTTCAGGCCAAAAATAAAAATTGGATCAAAAATAATGTTGAGTAAGGCCGCGATAACCATAGTAATCATGGCAATTTTGATGTTGCCTTCTGCACGATTGACGTTGTTGAAAATCATATCGAACATCAAGAAGGGGGTACCGATTAAAATGTAGATGAAATAATCATGTGCATAAGGAGCCATTTCGCCCTGCGAGCCAAAAATGAAAAGCAGTTGATCGGCAAAAAGATAGCCCAGTAGCACAATCATTCCGCTAACCACAATGTTTAGCAACAACACATTGCCAAAGGCGTTCTCCGCGCCTGGAAAATCCTTAGCCCCCAGGCGCCGGGAAATGATGGAAGCAGCCCCCAGACCAAGGGTTTGTGACAAAGAAAAAATCAGCATTTGAATGGGCATGACGATGGACACCCCGGCAATAGCCAGGGAACCAAGTCCACGACCGATGAAGATAGTATCTACAACATTGTACAGCGCCATGGCCAGCATGCCCACGGTAGCCGGTACCGAAAGCCGGAAAAGAAGCGGGCCAATCCGTTCTTCGCCAAGCGCTCTACTCGATTTTTCTACAGTGCTCATGTTTTCTTTCTTTGCTGCAAATATCAAAGTTAATCAATCGTTTTTATTACGATCAACCCCGACATTTTCAGATTGTTGCATGATGGTTTGGAAATAAAAGATTTCTCTTCTTCCGCAAAAGCAAAATGAATGAGAAATCTCTATTTCAACAATTTTTCAGTAATTGCTTTTTAAGTAAAAAACTACCTTAATTTTTTCAGCAAATTTTGATTCATCTTCTTAGAAAGTAGGAATTTAATCAAAAATTACAAAATTTGTTCTCTTTTTTTGCTTTGCATTGTAAAAGGAATTAAAATAATTCAAAAAACAGGAGGTCGGCTACAATGCGCTTTATTGCCGATTTACATATTCATTCGCATTTTTCTGTGGCAACCAGCAAAGACCTGATTCCGGAAAAATTGGATTACTGGGCGCGGATTAAAGGAATTACCGTGGTGGGAAGCGGTGATTTTACACACCCCGGCTGGCTGGCAGAATTGAAAGAAAAATTAGAACCGGCTGAGGATGGTCTTTTTAAATTAAAAGATGATTTACGGCTGCCCGGCGCTCCCGATCGTCCTGTGCGATTTCTGTTAACAGCCGAAATTAGCAGCATTTACAAAAAGAACGGCCGGGTGCGTAAAATTCACAATGTGATTTTTGCTCCCGATTTCGAAACGGTGGAGCGCTTCCAGGCGCGGCTTGCTCAAATTGGCAACATTACCTCCGATGGGCGTCCCATTTTAGGCTTTGATGCCTATGATCTTTTGCAATTAACTCTTGAAGTTAATGAGCGCAATTTTTTTGTACCGGCCCATATCTGGACGCCCTGGTTTTCTGTGCTTGGCTCCAAGAGCGGATTCGATTCTATTGAAGAATGTTTTGAAGATTTGACGCCTTACATTTTTGCCGTAGAAACCGGACTGTCCTCTGATCCGCCCATGAATTGGTTGTGCAGTTTTTTGGACCGCTTTACATTGATTTCCAATTCCGATGCGCACTCGCCGGAAAAATTAGGCCGCGAAGCAAACCTGTTTAATAGCGAATTAAGTTACCAGGGCATCATTCAGGCTTTAAAAAATCCTGCCAGCGATGTTTTTTTGGGTACCGTTGAATTTTATCCTCAGGAAGGCAAATACCATCTGGACGGGCACCGTAAATGCGGCATTCGCTGGGATCCTTTGCAAACCTTGCAAAACAAAGGCATTTGTCCTGTGTGTGGTAAGAAAGTTACCGTAGGCGTTCTGAACCGCGTAGCCCAGCTGGCCGACCGCGAGCAAATTGAGGACAAACCCGATCGAAAACCTTTTTATTCCTTAATTCCTTTAAAAGAAGTCCTGTCCGAAATTCTGAAAACCGGTCCGAATTCCAAAACGGTTGAGAAAGCTTACCATGCATTGATCCAAAAATCCGGTTCTGAATTTAATTTGTTACTGAATTTGCCCCTGGAAGAGATTAAAAAAATGACAAATGAGCTGGTTTACGAAGCCATTCGGCGTATGCGCCAGCGCCAGGTTATTGTTAAAGAAGGATTTGATGGTGAGTTTGGTCAAGTTCGTGTGTTTTCAGATCAAGAGTTGGGTGGCGCTTCCAGTCAAAAATCACTGTTTAATGATCTGGTGGCGGAACCAGAAACTCAGTATCATCTGGTGCAACCGATTCCTTTCGATGTAAAGCAATTTCAACGATTAAAACAACAAGCAGAACAGCAACAGCCTGTTCAGACCAGTTTGCTGGACTTCGAAAGCGGAGAAAGTTTGCTTAAAGATCTAAATGCTGAACAACAAGCCGCGGTCAAACATTTTCGTGGGCCAGCCATTGTGTTAGCCGGGCCAGGTACGGGTAAAACGCGTGTTTTAACGCGTCGCATTGCCTATTTAATCCAGAACGGCCATGTGGCCCCTGAAGAGATTTTGGCCATTACCTTTACCAACAAAGCTGCTGATGAAATTAGACAGCGGGTGCAGACCTTAATTCGTTCTAAAAAATTAATCAAACAATTAAAGATTGGAACTTTTCATGCTCTCGGCTACCAAATTCTAAATGAAAACGCCAGCTTAATTCAGCGTCTGGCGCCTATCGTCATTTTTGATGAACAGGATCGTCTGAAAATTTTAAAGCGCCATGCCGGATTAGAAAAAGAACAAATTGATCTATTTAACGAATGGCTCAAAAAACACAAACTGCTTTTGAATGAAAAGCCCGCCAACGACCGGATGGCCGCTATTTTAAACTGGTACGATCAATTCTTAACGGCACAGAATGCGGTGGATCTGGAAGATTTAATCTTTTTACCTGTTAAGTTGTTTATTTCCCATCCTGCTGTTTTAAAGCAGTACCATCAACGGTTTAAGTGGATTTTAGTCGATGAGTACCAGGATGTTAACCGCGGACAGTACGAATTACTGCGATTGTTGACCCCAGGCAGTGAGCCCAATCTGTTTGTAATAGGCGATCCGGATCAGGCCATTTACGGTTTCCGCGGCGCTGACGTCAGTTTTATTACGCGTTTCGAAACAGATTTTCACCAGGCCAGACAGTTTCGCTTAAAAATAAGCTACCGCTGTTCTAATCATATTCTTAAAGCCTCGGCTTCCATGTTAAACAATGCATCCACGCAAAAATTTCTGGACGGTTTACACGAAGGTTTAAAAATTCAAATTGTCCGCGAAGCAAGCGACAAAAGCGAGGCCGAATTTGTAGCACGAACCATTGAGCAAATGATGGGCGGCCTGCGTTTCTTTTCCATGGACAGCGCCATTAGCGAAGGGAATCAAGCCTTTAAAATCGACTCTTTGGCTGACTTTGCCATTTTGGTACGCTTAAAAGCGATGATTCCGCCCCTGGAAAAAGCATTAAATGACCACAGCATTCCTTATCAGGTAGTTGGTCATGATTCCTGGTTGCACGAAGAACCGATACGTCCAATAATTGAATTGTTACGCTATCGATTGGCTGGTAAAGCTTATTATTTAAAAGATTGGTTCGCACAATGGGGGTTGAATGGGCAGGACTGGGCTCTGCTGGAGCAAATTCAAAACGGGGCAAAAACAATTGCCGAAATGATTGAATTGATTGCCGCTCATTTTGTTAAGCCGCAAAGCAGTAAAGAGAAAAAACGGCTAAAGCGTTTACTGGAGCTGGCCGAACCTTTTGGCAAAGATTTAGAAGCCTTTTTGAAATGGAGCTTTTTAGGACAGGGGCAGGATCTTTACCAGCCCAACACCGAACGCGTAACTGTGATGACTTTACATGCAGCCAAAGGTCTGGAATTTAATGCAGTTTTTATTGTGGGCTGTGAACAAGGGCTGTTGCCTTACAAACTTTTCCCTGAAAAAAAAGCCGATTTTTTAGAAGAACGAAGATTGCTGTACGTTGGCATGACACGCGCAAAGCATTATTTATTCCTGACGCATGCCCAAAAACGTTTCCTGTTCGGCAAAACCTATCAGTTGGCGCGTAGTCCGTTTATTGACGCCATCGAACAGGAATTAATAGAAGCTAAACGACCGCAACACACTAAGAAACGTAAGAAAGACGACGGCCAGTTATCGCTATTTGAAGATTTTTAGGAAATAGTCGATTCTTATTTTAAATAGGACACTTTAAAATTACGTCTAAGCTGCAAATTTTTTACTTGAATGAAATAGACGCCGGAAGGAAACTGCTTGAAAGTGACGTGTAGTGGTTGCTGTCCGCTGCTGGAAAAGTTAAATACTTTTTGTCCGCGGACAGAGTAAATTTCAATAGAAAGAGGCTGCGCATTTGGAACCTGTTTAAAGCTTATGGTAAGCTGGTCATTGAAAGGGTTGGGGAAAAAATAAACTTCGGGCAAGTTGTTGTTAATTTTTCCCGATTCAAAGACAGCGGAAGGGTCAGGGTGGCTAATAGGAAGCCCGAGCAACCAATCAATGGCCGACCACAAAAATGGCCAGTCTGAGCCCTGATCGTCTAATTCCTGGGCAAAGGCTGTGCTGTCCCGATCATCGTCTTCTTCCACTTCAGCATGCGGGCCAAGTAATAAGACTCTACCTTCTCCATAAGTAAAATTGATGGCTGCAGGCAGATTATGGTAGGCATCCCAGGTGCCAATGGTGTCAAAAGCAACATTGGGATTGCCCACAAAATAAGGCCCACCATAGTAAAGTAACCATTGATGATCCGGTTCAAACTGATTAATAGGATTGTTGGCATTCAGGTTTACACGGGTCATGGTGTAGTTATCCCATGCTGCAATGGAGTCAATGGCGCCAATGGCCAAACCATCAAACAGGTCAAGCGGGTAATCAAGCAAACCGTCCTCTTCCCAGATAATCGAATCACAGGCAAAGTAGGCGCCGGCGCAAATACCAAAGTAACCGCCACCGTTGCTTACCAGTTCACGAATATGGGCAATCCCTGAATCATTAATGGCCAGTTTGTAGTAATAGGCGTAACCACCAGGAAAACAAATGGCGTCAAATTGACGGCTTAAACGGTTTTGGTTAATAAAAGCAGCATCCACTTCCTGAAAAGAAATGCCCTTCCATTTTAAGAATTGCTCCAGAGCCGCCAGTCCCTCCGGCCATACGCCAATTCCGCCGTCGTTGTAGATGGCTATTTGGGCGGCCCTTATTTGAGTACTGGAAAAAAGCAGAGCAGTAAGAAGGCTTAATTGTAGAAATTTAATTTTGGCCATCAAAGTAAATTTCAGTGTTATTTAACATTTCAGTTATTAAAATAATTGGTTGGCTGGAAAAAGGATTTGTTCTATCGCACAAATGGTGCATGAACCAAGGAAGTAAAAACTATACCTAGAACTCGTAGCTTAACATTTTTTAAACTTTTATCGGCATTCGACTGGACTTCCGGCCTTTAACGAATATTTATCTTTATCGGGATAAATGACCAAAGAAGAAGCTTAGTCGGGCCGTTTAAAGCAACATCCTCGCCTTTTAGCCGGTCCATGCTTATTATTACTCAAATTCTATAACGTAAAATCAAAAAAGGAAAATTTTTTAATTAAAATGCTCCCAGGAAAGGTATCCTCTCTGTAATTAATGAAAATGCGTAACTTGGAGCGTTATTTTAATTTGATTAGGATTTTTCAGTGGTTTCTTCTTTTTCAATTGAATAATCATATTGTAAAGTTTCTTTAGGAGGAGTAACTTTTTGTATTTTAATATGTTCCAATTCTTTAGTAACTTTAG
>JAGHBR010000009.1 GCA_021160885.1 Caldisericaceae bacterium | reverse complement strand
TGCGCAGAATCCGGAACAAGGATAATGGTTCTCTGCCGCCCCTTCATTTGATGGTATTTTTTAATAAGCAACAGACCGGTTAATTCGCCCTGGGCGCCAGCCGCCGGTTGCAGGGTAATGGCGCTAAAACCGGTAATTTCTTTCAATAATTCTCCCAGTTCGTACATCAGTTGCAAAGCGCCCTGGCTGTAGGCTTCTGGTTGATCCGGATGCAAATTTACAAATCCAGGTAAACTAGCCACCTTTTCATTTATTTTGGGATTGTATTTCATCGTACAGGAGCCCAGCGGGTAGAAAGATTTGTCCACATGGTGATTTAATGTTGAAAGCGTTACAAAATGGCGGACAACTTCATTTTCAGCGACTTGCGGTAGATCAGCCGCTTTCGTACGCAAAAATTTTTCTGGAATTAATTCATTAATTTCTTTTTTCGGCACATCACATTCTGGTAAACTATGGCCTTCACGTCCTTCTTTACTCAATTCAAAAATTAGTTTCCTGTACATTTTTACTCCTCTTCCATCTTGTTTTCCGCAATGGTTACGCTGTAATTTTTTTCTCTTGCCACTTCCAGGCAACGATTCAATCGTTGCAACAAGGAATCAACGGTTTCGGATTTAAGTTGCTCTGAATTAGAAGCAACTACAGCAACCTTAACAACCAAATTTTGTAATTCGCTTAGCTTCCGTTTTCCCGGATGGAGTGTTTGCAAAATCTCTTCATCCAGGTAATCAGTGGTAGAAAGCACCACACGGATGCGTTCTGATTCAATGAAGGCTCCTTCAGCATCAGTGTGAGGCATTAAAACATAGAACAACCCTTCGCCTGAGCGTGCTAACACATCGGCCTTGCGTGTTTTGGTAAGTAAAAAATTGGCCATTTTCATTAAAATGTAATTGCCCAGCTGATGACCTAACATTTCATTGATTTGATCAAAATTCTCCACCAAAATCACGGCCAGGCCCAGATCAGCTCTGTAACGAGCGGCGATCTGTATTTCTTCTTTGAGGCGAATTTTAAAAAAGTTAAAATTGTACAAGCCGGTCATTTGATCGATCATTGGATTGGCGCTCACTACCTGTGAATGTTCAAGCACGGCCTTTAATTCACGCTGGATTTTTTTTGTGGTTTCGGCCAGACGATGGTTTTCATCTTTAAGCATGCGCAAGATTTCATTGCGTTTAATAATGCTTTTTACTCGGGCGACCAGCTCTTTGGAATTAAAGGGCTTCAATAAATAATCATCAGCGCCCAATTGCAAACCGGTTACACGGTCTGTGGGTTGAATGTAATTAGCCGTTAAAAAAACGACCGGGATATCCCGCGTGTGATGATTGTTTTTTAATATCTTACACGCTTCAAAGCCATCCATGACAGGCATTTTGGCATCTAAAATAATCAGATCGGGCAATTCCTTTTCCGCGATCTCAATGGCTTTTTTACCATTTTCTGCTTTGTAAACATCAAACTCGTACAAAGCAAAGATGCGCTCTAATGTTTCCAGCATCTCTGCATTGTCGTCTGCAATTAAGATGGATGGCATAAAATCCTCAATTCAAAATAGTTTTCATCAAATTAATGTACGCGTCTAATTCTTCTTTGGTTCTCTTTTCGGTTACGGCGACCAGTAAATGATCTTTTAATCCGATGTGGTTTAAACTAATGCCGGCCAGCATGCCTTTTTCCAAAAAACTCTGAACGACAACATCTGCCTCAACCGGCAATTTAATGGTAAATTCCTTAAAGAAAGGCGCTTCAGAAGCCAGTTTAATCCCCTCCAATTTTTGTAATTCTCGTGCCAGATAGTGGGCCTTGTTTAAACACAGATTGGCCACCTGCTCCATTCCTTTTTTACCTAAGGCAGAAAGGTAAACGGCCGCTCGTAAGGTCAATAAACCAGAATTGGTGCAAATATTGGAAGTAGCTTTTTCGCGCCGGATGTGCTGCTCGCGCGTTTGCAGGGTTAATACATATCCCCGCTTGCCGTCCGCGTCTTTGGTTTCTCCGGCGATTCGCCCCGGCATTTTACGAAGTAAGTTCTCCTTTGCTGAGAATAAACCAACGTACGGCCCTCCAAAATTCAGCGGATTACCCAAGGCCTGGCCTTCAGCCACAGCAATATCGACATTGAATTCGCCCGGCGTTTTTAAAAGGCCAAGGGAAATGGGATCGTAAAGGTAAATCAGCAAGGCTTTTGAATCGCCGCGAATTTGATTCAGTTCTTCTACATTCTCCAGAAAACCAAAGAAATTTGGATTTTGCACAACCAAACAGGCAGCATCATCACTGAAATTATCTTTAACAAACTGCAGGTCTAAGGTAAAATTTTTGTGCGGAATTTCAACAATTTCCACATCCATATGGCGCAGGTAGGTTTCTACTACTCTTTTGTAGCGCTGATTCAAACTAGCCAACAAAAAGACCTTTTTATTGCGCGTATGGCTAATGGCCAGCAGTATGGCTTCGGCCAGCGCAGACCCAGCCTCGTACATGGAGGCATTGGTCACATCCATTTGCGTCAGTTCGCAAATCAGGGACTGGAATTCGTACATGACCTGCAAATTGCCCTGACTCACCTCAGCCTGGTAGGGGGTGTAAGAGGTGTAAAATTCAGGGCGCGAAGCGATTTCATCCACCACCGCCGGAATGTAATGATCGTAAGCGCCGCCACCGGCAAAGGGGATGAGTGGTAAGTTTTTTTCGGCCAGTTTTTGCAATAATTGTTGAGCCTCAAATTCAGAAATGGTTTCAGGAATTTGGTACTCGCCTTTAAACCTCAATTTTTCCGGAATATTGGCAATAAGTTCTTCGAAGTTTTTAACACCAATGGTTTCAAACATGGCTTTAATATCTTGTTCAGAATTCGTCCAGTAACTCATATTAACCACCTTTAATTTAATCTTGTTGCAGTAATTTCTTTCAAGATAGTTAATTTAATATTTTTGTAAAATAATAACAAAGATTTCTGCTAAGTTTATTATCGTTATTTTAAATAAAACAATTGGCACAGAATGTTAAAGCGGCAGAGCATGAGACGTTTTGCAGTGATGAGTTTAAGAATTGAATGGTTTAATAGTTAAATAGTTAATAGTTGAATGGTTAAATGACAGGTAGTCTTAAAATGAAAACTTACAAAAGAAATTCATTAAGAATTCAACTATTAAGATTTAAAATTCTTTGTGAAAACGGGAAATTTCGGTGGCAAAAAATTTTACTTTGATAATTTTTTATTTTGTCTTTTTTGGGGAAAGACTTTCGGCGCGCTGCGCAATATGACGTCCAAAGCGATTGCTGAGTTGATCCTGCACCTGATCTAACTTATTTTGTTTTTCTTCAAGAATGTCGAACAGGCTGGTTTGCTTGCTTTCTTTAAGATCAAAGCCACTAACTCCCACACCCACCAGTCGTACTTTCCTTCCTGGCATGTAATTTTTTTCGAACAAATCAAGGACCACATCGACGATTTGGCGGGTTTGATTAGTAGCTTGACTAATGGTTAAATTGCGGGTAATGGTTGAGAAATCGTGGTAACGCAGCTTTAAATGAATGGTTCTTCCCTTCAAATGTTTTTTACGAAGCCGGTAGCCAACCTTTTCACAAAGATAGACCAATCTCTGACGAATAAAATCAATGTCATCGGTGTCCTGTCCAAAAGTGTGTTCGTTACTCACCGATTTAACTTCCTCACTCACTCTAACCGGACGGTCATCCTGCCCATGGGCCAGACGGTAAAAATGTTCTCCGGCGGAACCTAACTTCTGTTTTAATATTTCCACCGGATATTGAGCCAGCTGGCCTATCGTGTTAATGCCCATTTTTCTTAAAATTTGCTGTGTGCGCTGCCCCACTCCCCACAAACGCGAAATATCCAGAGGCCAGAGAAATTCTTCAATTTTATCAGGTTCCACGACCACCAGACCATCTGGTTTTTCCAAATCCGAAGCGATTTTGGCCAGATATTTGTTAGGCGCCACACCGATGGAAGCGGTCAATTGTTCTTTTTCTTTGATCCTTTTTTTTATCTTTTGCGCTATGGTCGAACCGTCGCCGTAAAGGCGCTGGCTGCCAGTTACATCTAAAAAAGCTTCATCGATGGAAACGGGTTCAACCAAATCGCTAAACTCATAAAGGATGTTGAAGATGTTTTGACTTACCTGTTTGTAAAGTTTGCCATTAGGTGGAAGGTAAATTCCATGGGGGCACAATCGGTAGGCCTGTGAAATAGGCATGGCCGAATGAACCCCGAACTTGCGAGCTTCGTAAGAACAGGTGGAAACCACGCCTCTGCCCTTGCCCTCCCGTGGGTCAGTGCCAATGATAACCGGTTTGCCTTTTAATTCGGGATGCTCGCGCTGCTCAACTGCAGCGAAGAACGCATCCATATCCACATGTAAAATAATTCGATTCATTCTCTCCCCATTCTGAGATCAATTTAAATTAATTGATCGTGACAAACAAGTTCATTCATCGCATATTACGTAAACTTACGCAGATAAAGTCAAAGTTATTTGGAATTTAATTTCTGCGGCAATCTTGCGAGTTCCGCGAGAAATTATTTCAAGCAGATAACGCGGAATCACGAAGAAGGACGCAGAAAAATTGATTCAAAAATAAATAAAAAATTTCCGCGAAGCTCTGCGAGTTCTGCGAGAGTTTTTTTTCACGGAGATAGGGCAGATTTACGCAGAAAAAACACACAAAACGTAAATGGTATTGATTTGTAAAGGACGTAACGCGTGACACGTAACACGTTACGTGTTTAATGAGATTGGCTTGTTACGAGTCACGAGTCTCGTGTTACTTTAGAAACGAATCTGCGAAATTCTGCGAGTTCTGCGAGAGATTTTTTTTCACGCAGATAGCGCAGATTTACGCAGAAAAAACAAAAAAAACGTAAATGGTATTTATT
>JAGHBR010000289.1 GCA_021160885.1 Caldisericaceae bacterium | reverse complement strand
TGTGATTTTAGACACAAAAATTCAAGGCAAAGCCATCTATCTCTGACCTGGCCCAGAGGACCAGGTTTTTCAGGACAAAATAAATCCAGTTCATCCGGAATTTAGAAAGGTGAATTTATTAAAAGTATCAGAATATCAACCTGATCTAAGATTGAAAAAGAAAAAATAATCACACACCACACATCAACAGGATATGAAACGCATATTTTCCTGGGCGTCCTGCTGGATTGCCCAGTTGAAGGAAGAAGCGAGATTGAATGTTTTGATTGCTGAGAATTTGGGGAAGGTGAAGATGGTATGAATCTCTCATTATCTAAAAATAAAGATTATTCGGTCTGGTTAAAAGAACTGAAGAATAAAGTTCGATTGGTTCAGATAAAAGCGGCAGTTAAAGTTAATTCTGAGTTGTTGCAGTTTTATTGGGAACTTGGCGCTGATATTGTGGAGAAGCAGGCTACTGCAAAGTGGGGTGATGGTTTTCTTTCTAAACTTAGTCATGATCTAATGGTAGAGTTCCCTGATATGAAGGGATTTTCAAAACGAAATCTTGAACTTATAAGGCAATGGTATTTGTTTTATGCGAATGAAAAATTAATTGCGCAACAAGCTGTTTCGCAATTAATCCAAATTCCATGGGGTCACAATATTGCAATTATTTCAAAGTGTAAAAATATGGATAAAGCGCTTTATTATGTGCAAAATACGATGACATATAATTGGAGCCGAAGTGTTCTTGTTCATCAGATTGAAAGCGGACTTTACGAACGCGAAGGAAAATCCATTACAAATTTTAAATTGGCATTACCTGAACCACAGTCTGATCTTGCTATGCAGACTTTAAAAGATCCTTATATATTTGATTTTTTAACCATGACTAAAGATTACAATGAACTGGAACTTGAAAAAGAGCTGATAAATCATATAACTCAGTTTTTATTGGAACTGGGGGCAGGATTTGCTTATATCGGCAGACAGTTTCCAATTAAAGTTGGCGAGCGGGATTTTTTTATAGATTTATTGTTTTATCATGCAGGACTGCACTGTTATGTGATCGTTGAACTAAAAACAACTGACTTTGAACCTGAACATGCAGGAAAGCTCAATTTTTATATAAAGGCTGTTGATAGTCAATATCGAAAAGAAGGTGATCAATCAACCATCGGAATCCTATTGTGTAAAAGCAAGGATAAGCTTGTTGCTGAATACGCACTGAGCGATATCCATAAACCAATTGGTGTTTCGGAATACCAACTTACCCATACATTGCCGGACAATTTAAAACCAAGTCTGCCGAGCGTTGAAGAGATCGAGGCGGAATTGAGTGGAGAGGAAAAATCGCAATGAATCAAAAAGAAATATTCCATTTCACAGTCGGTCAGTTAATTGAAATTTTGAAATCCCTGCCACAGGATTTGCCGGTATTGACCAGCGGCTATGAAAATGGTTTTGAGAATTTTTATCAACCAAGTATTATTAAGGGGAAGCATGAGCCTGAAAATATGTATTATGATGGTGAATTTCAGATTGCACAGGATGGTGATGTGGGAACATTTGATGCGGTAGTACTACAGAGGGTGGTTCGGAATGAGTGAGTGGAAGGAATGTCCTCTTTCTGATTTAGCAATTCTCTACAACGATAGTTGGAAGGTTGGTGATGAAGAATGCTCCTATATTACCTTAGAAATCTTTGGCATTGAAAAAGGCCAAGTGGTTATCGCCGGAAAACAGCCCGATAGGATACGTGCCCGTAGTGTTCTGGCCTGCTGGGCGATTCGCGATCTAGGCATGACTGCAGCGGAGGTTGGCAAGCACCTCGGACTGAGCAAATCCGCTGTCAGTCGTGCAGCCAATAGAGGCCAAAAACTGATCGCCGATCAATTCTTGTCCCTGAAAGCATAGAAACGCGTAATTTCAACCCAGTCCCCCTTATCCCGTCCGTCCACCTTATCCACCTTTTGGTTTTTTAGATGACTTGCAAAAAATCCAAAAACATGGCATTTTATATAAAATGGAGCAATTTTCTGTAAGATAAGTGCTTATACTTATTAAGTTGCATCGTTGTTGCACTTTTTTCACAATGATTTAGGGAAATGACTTTTTACAAACCCATTCATAGTTAGGGCACAAAAATGGTTTCATGGTTAGACGCAATCTTCCCAATTTTGAGAACTTTTAAGAATCCATCGTTATTCAATATGCTCCCTTCTGTTTGGATTGGAGTAACCATTCTTTTCTTTCTTGTTATAGCTTATAAATTTCTGTAGGGAATGTGGGACGTCCATAAATAAGTAAATAACTTGTTAAAGCAATTGATATTTATGCTCTTTAGCAATCTTTTCTCCTCTATTTACAGCATATCCCGCAATTTGTTTGACATCAATTGTCAGATGTGTATATTATGCGCATAGTTACAATTTCAAAAAAGTTGACGTTTAGGAGACTATTATGAAAAAAGTCAGGGTAAACATAACATTAGACGATGACCTATCTAAGTTTCTTAAAGGGTTTTCTCTTTCTCAAAGATTATCAATGTCGGAATTAATAAACCAATGGGCTTTGAGTCTAAAAAGAGCACAGGAGAATCAGGGAATGAAAATCATTTTATCATCTCCCGAATTCTACGAGTCCCTATTGAAAACCCTGGAAGAATCCCGTTCCGGCAAAATGAAGTGGCATGGTCGCAAAGAGGTCTTTGGAAATGAATGAGACCTATTCGGACAAATTTATCAAATCTCTGAAAAAGTTTTCCTCTAACAAAAAACGAATTTTCAATAAGATTAAACAAATTTTGCGACATCCTATGATGGGAGAACCTTTAAAATATGACCTGCGCGGCCTATACAGCGTTTCGGTGGCCAAAAATTTTATCATCATTTACAGTTACTGTAGAATCTGTCGAAAGAAAAAAGATGACAAAATCCTGCTCTGCCATGACTGCAACCTTATGAGCGACGAAACACTTCGTTTTTTTGATGTCGGTCCTCACGACAAAGTCTATGACATCAATTAGCCGGTTCGCCCATCAATTCCATTCAGCCTGTTTTTCAATTTAACCCACTATCATTTCTCGTTTAGACCCTAAACCTCCCAACCATCTCCTTCAACTTCTCTGTCAGCTTACTCAACTCCTCCGCACTTATATTCACCTGAGAGGAAAAACATAGGGGTCACGTCTTCATTCTTGACATATATCAGTAAATGAGCTATTAATATTTGATATCACTTTCATAAAATAGGGCAATTAAATTTACAATAAAGGAACTGATATGGCTCGTGCTTTGAGAATAGCCTTCCCCGGTGCGTTCTATCATGTAACTTCACGCGGAAATGAGCGGAAAAATGTTTTCAAAAGCAAAGCTGATAGGGAGAAGTTTCTTGAATATCTTGAGTCAGCTACGCAAAGATATGATGCGGTAATTCACGCATACTGTCTGATGGACAACCATTATCACCTGCTGATTGAGACGCCTTCCGGTAACCTGTCGCAGATTATGCGGCATATCAACGGTGCATATACAACCTATTTTAATGTAAAACGCGCAAGATCGGGTCATTTATTTCAGGGGCGTTATAAGGCGATCCTTGTTGACATTGATGAATATGCGAAAGAGCTTTCACGCTACATACATCTTAACCCTGTCAGAGCGAAAATAGTTGAAACACCAGAGGAATATAACTGGTCAAGCTATAAGTTTTATATCGGCAAGCAAAAGTCTGCTGAATGGCTATACAGAGATTTTATACTTGGTTATTTTGGCAAAAAGATTTCAATAGCCCAGAAAGAATATCAAAAATTCGTAACAGCACTTGTTAACATGAAATATGACAGCCCTCTGGATGAGGTGGTAAGTTCAACATTGCTGGGCAGCCCTGATTTCATAGCATTTATCAAAGATAAATTTTTATCCGGTAAAAAGCCGGATAAAGAGATGCCTGCTTTAAAAGAACTGGTCCCAAAAGTATCCATGCAGGACATTTTTGATGAAGTGGAATCTGTTTTCAGGAAAGAAAAGGCCTTGTCAAGGAATGTAAAAATGTATCTTTGTCAGAAATATACGGGCGAAAAATTAAAAGATATCAGCATCCATTTCGGCATTG
>JAGHBR010000399.1 GCA_021160885.1 Caldisericaceae bacterium | reverse complement strand
CTCTTTAGCGCGCAATTCAAGCCGCTCGCGGTAAAGCTTTAAGGCCTCCAGTTCGTCGAAAAGCTGGTAAAAGTCAGTGCCCCATGGCATCCCATAGTGCCAGCCTTTGCAGCCATGTCCATGATGAAACATTCTTATGCCGAACATAATTTACCTCCTTTCAAAAAATTATGTAGTGTCAAAAGTTTTTAAATATTTTACATTTTAATTTGAATATTATTATTTACTTACCTAAAATTGGCTTGTCCTCCCCCTAAAAAGGGCAGAGACATGTCCCATGTTTGACTAAATAGAGGACAAGCCAATGTTAAAATTTCGTAAATTATCTGGCTTTGCAAAAAGTTCAATCGTCAAGAACTCCTTGAACTTATACATAAGATTAACCTCATCCTGCAAGATAAATATTCTGATCTAAAGCCCAGAGACGATTTTAAAGAAAAACATCCTAATTATCGAGATTTTAAAGTCGATCCTCTGGCTCCTTTAGAAGCAGTTGAACTTTCTAAGCCTGCGCCTAAGCTCAATTACAAAGAACTCTTAAATCAGTACTTTAAAGAACATGGCAAACCATTAAAGCCGGTTAAACATACAAACAAAAATAATCTTGCCCCTCAAGCTATCCGTTGTCCTCACTGCAATGCACCACATCAGTATATCTACTTTAATGACGGTAAAAAACGCTCACAACTCAAATGCAAAGTTTGCCTTAATACCTTTCCAATCAAACCACAATTTAAAAAAGATAAATCCAAATATTACTGCCCCTATTGTAATCATGCTCTCTTTCTCTGGAAGCAATCGCCTGAAATATCTATCTACAAGTGCGGTAATCGTGAATGTCCGCATCGCCTTCGAGAACTCAATAAACTTAATGAAGATGAAAAAAACTGCGCATGGAACGCTCCTCGCAATTTAAAGTCTGTTATCAATATCGCGAATATCATTATCAACCTGATCAGTTGAAAACCGCCCAACCTATCAAGCCCAAAGTCGATTTAAATAAAATCCACAATAATATCCATGTTCTGGCTCTTGTTCTTACGCTTCATATCTCCTATGCCATCACGGCCCGCAAAACCGCTCATATGTTGCGTCAAATCTGGGGCATTAAAATCTCTCATCAAACCGTGCTCAATTATGTGCAGTCCGCCGCTTATTATTGCCATCACTTCAATCAAAAATTTAAAGGTCAGATCGATGGCATATTGGCTGGTGATGAAACCTATGTCAAAGTTCAAGGTACCTGGCATTATGCCTGGATAGTTACCTCATCTGTTTCAAGGAAAATTGTCGCTTACCATTTTTCTGACAATCGTTCCGTCAAGCCAGCCATTACCGTTTTGTTTGACATGATCTTCAATATCTCTAAAAACCTGGATATTACTCTGGTTACTGACGGAAATCCTTCTTATATGGCTGCACTTCATTTCGTTAACGCTCAAATCAAAACCTTTACTCTTACCTTGAAAAAAGTCATTGGCCTAAAAAACCTTGATGCCGAATCCGAAGAATTTCGAGCTTTTAAGCAAATGATTGAACGCTTGAATCGTACCTTTAAATATCATATTCAAGAGCAAAATGGCTTCAATAGTGTTAATGTGGCTGTCTGTAAACTGGTCCTTTTCGTCACTCACTACAACTTCTTAAGGCCACATAAAAGTCTTAATTACCATACACCTATCGAAATACCACAGCTGCAATCTATTCAGTTCATTCAAGGTAAATGGGCTAAAATTTTGCAAATGGCAGCCTGAATATTTGTCAAAGAACAGTTATTTTTGATTATCCTGTTTATTCTCTTTCCAGTCTATTCCTTTCCGAATGGTAGTGAAACATTTCAAATTTTTAGACTCATTTGTCAAGATTGCCGCAGGCACCGTAGGCCTGATCTTGACAAATGAGGATAAAATTGTATCTTATGCTACCATTCGGAAAGGAAAATCTTTCATTTTCTTTTCTTTCATTTTTTCATGAAACTTTTGACACTACCAATAATCCTTTAAGTTTTTAAAAACTCCATTATTACTAACATGCGCAAATAAGCATATAATATAATAATAAAAATCCAATTGTCAACTGTTTTTTTTGACTTTTTTCAGAAATTCTTTAAAGAAATCGAACCACTTATTTTACCAGATTTTTTCACCATCCGATTTTAGCATGGCTAAAATTTTCCCCTTTTCGCATTTCACTTCGATAAAGTAAATGCCTCGCGGATTTTTGTAAATTTTTCCGATACGTAAACAGTGTTTTTTGTGAATCCCTTCTACTTTATCGGTTACCTGCTTGGCGCTTATTTTAGGTTTACCGTTAGATGCCATCGAAGAGGGCTGTTTGCCCAATTCCAACACATCACCGGTTTGCGCGTCGATGCGCAGGCTAAAGATAACATTATTATTTTTATCCAAAAACGGCACTAAATAAACATTACCCATCCGTCCGATAAAAGGCGTGGCAGGTTTAGCCTCGTTTAGTTTTTGTACCGCTAATTTTTCAATTCTGGGCGCCTGCACCTCTTGCAGCATAGCAGGATGTCCCTTAAATGATTGTGCCGAAGTTATGTTTACCATAAGGCTGATTAATACCAAAAGCGTTCCTACAAAAATTAAAACACGACGCATTTTTAGCTCCTTTCTTTTTAGTGATTTAAACATGCTCGTTTGCGCATATCAATGCAAATATTTTGTGAGTTTGACCGATCGCATCAGATTAAAAAGGGAAACAGTGCTCCCTTTTTACTTTTTAACAGAAAGTTCGTCAATGCGCTTTACTACGGATTCCAGTTCCGCATCCAATTCGCGGCGATGAAATTCCAGACGTTCTTTGTAGCGCTTAAGCGCCTCCAATTCATCGGTTACGGTAAACTGGCCCATTGCAAACGGAAAGTTGCGACCTCCCCATTTTCCCATGCCGTTACGCATCATTTTCATTCCAAACATCATACACCTCCTAATATTGTTGGTTAAACAGTTTTTTCATTTAATATTGTTTCTTTCTTATCCGCCGGCTTATCATCATTAAACCAGCTTTTTAACCTGGGCAGAAAACGAACCGAGAGAATCATCATCCACATATCGGTAAAAGGGCCACCCATGGCTGTACCAATGCCCCCTAAAGGCCCAAAGCTGGCAATGGCCAACGCTGTTGAAATAGACATGTTTTTGCAGACAGAATAGTACAATGAGACCATATCCGCATATGTGAATTTGAATAACTTTGCCAACAAAAGAGCCAGGGAGAACAACACCACATAAAAAATGAGCATTATAATGATGGCTTTGCCTGCCAAAGAAGGGTGTTGCAAAACGATGGCGCCCTCAAGACCAAAAACCATGATAACCATCCAGTACATGCCAATCATGGAAATTCCGGAAAGGATCTCTTTGTTGGCCTTAAAATGCGCTTCGCCTTTTCGGCGAATCCAGATATAGCGCGTTAGCTGTCCCAGAATAAGCGGGACAACAACATAAATCAGAATACTGTAAAATAATTTCATTACAGGCACGTAAATGACCGTACCTACCAAAAGCTTTGTGTACAATGGTACCGTAAAGATCGATATCAGCAAGGTTAACGTGACTCCTAAAAGCGTTAACGGAACATTACCGCCTGCCAGGCCCGTAAAGGCGGCTGCCGAACCCGCCATGGGCGCAACGGCAATCAGAACCAATCCCGCCAGAAAAGCAGGATTTTGAATCGGTATTAACTGCAGTAAAGCATAAATCAGTAAAGGACTAATAATTATATTAAGAATCAAATTGTTCATCACGTACTTACCGTTTGTGTTGAATTGTCCCAACCTGCGGAAATCTGCCCCAATCATCATTGGATACAACATGACGAATAAGGCCAAAGACAGCGTCGGCTTTAAGGACATGAACAATGGATGAAAGTACATACCTAAAATCGTACTAACGACCATTAAAGAAATGGTCAAAGAAAACATGTGTGCTTTAAGGAATTTAAAGAATTTCATTGTACATCATCTCCTTCCAAAAATTTTAATCAACGTTTTAAAACTGACTTCAAGACAGCTTTGGTTATCTCAGTTGTTGTAAGTTGAAATAACGCAATTGCACATAATTGCAATAAATATTTCAAAAAATTAACCGCTGCCACAACGCTTATTTTTGTCTTCATTCCTTTGATTCAAGAATAAGTAAGAAGTTGCAACTATGCAAAAGAACAATTGCGCAAAAATGCAATAAAAATACAAAAAAAGAGTCAGGTTTCCCTGACTCTATTGTAAATTAATCTGTTCTTTCGCTGGCCAGGTTACGTAATTTGCCTTCCATTAAGGCTGTTACGGCTTCTTCAATCCAGGCGATATCGGTTAAAATAACATCCAGACCAGCAGCCTTAAAGCTTTCGTAAGCGCCAGATCCCATGCCGCCGGCAATTAAAACATCGCAGTCGCCAATTTCACGGGCCATCATAGCATGGCGACTCTGAGCTTCCGGGCCGTAGCCATGTCTTCCCTGGGGATCAACATGTTCAGTTGCATGATGTGTGTGATTTTGAGCGCCTGGGGCAAAATGCCCGGTGCTGCGTTCGCGCATTTCCACATTTTGGATTTCATTGTTTTCAATGGTGTAAATTTTGTAATACCGCGAGCGGCCAAAGTGCTGACTTACATATTCTCCATCGTTGGTGACAATTGCTACTTTCATCTTCATATCCTCCGTAATATATTATTTCTTCTCTAAAAAAATTCATTGAATTTACTCAACCAATCACGTGTAATATTAGTCGCCAGTTCAATAATGTCAAAGACACGCGGATCGGCAATTTTAAAATACATGGTTACGCCTTGCTTGTAGGCTTCTACCAGCCCCACATTGCGTAACATCATAATATGTCGTGAAACCACTGAAGGATCTAACAGTAATTCACTAATGATTTCCTGTGAATTTTTTTCACCTTCTTTTAAAAGTTGTAAAATCCTCAAACGCTGGTCACTGGCCAGAGCCATAAAAAAGCGCGCCCGGGGATCGGTCATTGATCCCATCATTTTCGCGCCCTTTTTCATTCCTCGAGGCATTTTGTCTCCTATCAATGTTGCAAAATTGTGCAATAAAGATACGTAATTGCAAAGAAAAAATCAATTTTATTTCCGGCTTTTGTTAATATAAAAATGATTTTTTTAAGATTTGTCTTGTAAATGCAGGAAATCTGAAGATAGATTTTCAACTATTTTTGTCCTTTGTAACCTGTCAGCGGAATGGATTCCACCAACAGGTGAAAAGGATGTGTAATTATATTATCATACAT
>JAGHBR010000377.1 GCA_021160885.1 Caldisericaceae bacterium | reverse complement strand
TTTATACATTGCATTAGGATCAGCCTCTGAAATTGACACACAACTCATGATTGCGGAAGAACTAGGCTATATAAAATACATAGGGACTGATCTTGAAGATGAACTTTCAACTATTGGAAAAATGCTCAATAATCTAATAAAGCGCATTAAACAAAGATTAACGCACAAAACCCCTCCCAACTCCTAGTCCCTAATCCCCAATCCCCAATCCCAAAGGAGAAAAAATGGTATCAAACACAATTAAAGAGCGTCCCATCAACATCGCCCTTCTTGGCTGCGGTCGGATTTCGTCTAAACATCTTGAAGCGATTGAAAAGCATAAAGATGATTTGAATCTTGTGGCTGTATGCGATATCAAAAAAGATCGAGCCAAAGAAAAAGCCGAACAATATGATGTTCCCTTTTATACCAGTTATGAAAAAATGCTGGAAAGGGGAGATATTGATGTCGTGAGTATTTGTACACCCAGTGGACTCCATCCGCAACATGGGATTATGGCTGCGAAAGCGGGGTGTCATGTCATCTCTGAAAAACCCATGGGAATTACGCTGGAATCCGTTGATGAACTGATACATGTGACTGATGAAATGGGAGTCCAGCTTTATGTGGTCAAGCAAAACCGCCTGAATCCTACCATGCAATTGTTGAAAAAAGCCGTGGATAAAGGACGATTTGGTAAAATTTATATGATTCATACCAATGTTTTCTGGCAAAGGCCGCAGGAGTACTATGACCAGGCTAAATGGCGGGGGACCTGGGAATTTGATGGAGGCGCTTTTATGAACCAGGCGTCCCACTATGTAGATGCCGTGATCTGGCTGATCGGTTCCGTGGATCACGTACTTGCTGAGACGGCTACCATGGCACGAAAGATCGAGACAGAAGATACCGGCTCTGCCATTGTGCGTTTCCGCAATGGTGTGATTGGCACAATCAATGTCACCATGCTCACCTATCCCAAAAACCTCGAAGGTTCCATTACAATTATCGGTGAAAAAGGAACCGTGCGCATTGGTGGTGTAGCCATCAATAAATTTGAAAAGTGGGAATTTGATAGTTACGATGATGATGACGAAATCCTGGAGAAATCTAACTACGAACCGCCGAATATTTACGGACTTGGACATCTTCCGTATTACAAAAATGTCATCGACTCGCTCCGTGGGAAAACCGAACCCTATACTGACGGCCGAAGCGGTCGTAAATCCCTGGAACTCATTCTTGCAATTTATGAGAGCATGAAAACAGGGAAGCGGATAAGTCTTCCTTTAAGTTAATTCAATGATGTGGATTGGGTGATTGGGGGATTGGATGATTGGATGATTGGGTGATTGAATGGGTGAATGTGACAAAGGATTTTTAGAGTAATATGCTGGAAGAAAGAATTCGAAAAATAATTCAACAGGGTGAAGGCATTCATGTTGAGTTTAAGCGTTGCAGAAATCAGGTAAATCGTGACGTTTATAAATCAATATGTGCTTTTCTTAATAGAATAGGTGGTTATATCTTTTTAGGTGTTGAGGATAATGGTACAATTACAGGGATTAATCCTGATTCACTGGAAAGCATAAAAAAAAATATAACCACAACTCTAAATAATCCTGAGAAATTCAATCCGCCATTATACATTATTCCTGAATCTTATACAATTGATGGGAAAATAATACTTTTTCTACCTATACCAAAGGGCTCTCAGGTTTATCGATGTAATGGAAGAATATATGATCGCAATGAGGATGGTGATTTGGATATTACCAATCAAGGAGAATCCGTTTATCAGCTTTATCTCCGTAAACAGAGTGCATTTTCAGAAAATCGGATATATCCTTATGTAAGTATCTCTGATCTTCGCTCGGATTTGATACAACGGATAAAAAAGATGGTAATTGTTGTTAATCCAAACCATCCATGGGGTACTATAAATGATCAGGAATTATTAAAAAGTGCACAATTATACCAGCGTGATTATCAAAGTGGGAAAGAAGGGTATACACTTGCTGCAGTTTTATTACTCGGCAAAGATGAGGTTATAGGAAGTATTTTACCTCAATATAGAACGGATGCAATATTGAGGGTATTTGATTTGGATCGATGCGATGATCGTGATGATATCCGTACTAATTTAATTGAAACATATGATCGATTAATAGCTTTTATTAATAAACATTTACCGGATCCCTTTTATCTTGAGAAAGATCAGCGGATCAGTTTAAGAGATCGTATTTTTCGTGAAGTCATTTCAAATCTTTGTATCCATAGAGAATATATGGATGCATTTCCGGCAAAACTTATTATTGAAAAAAAACAGGTTAAAACTGAAAATGCAAATCGCCCACATGGACATGGAATGATAAGACCAGATAATTTTACTCCTTATCCAAAAAATCCAACAATAGCACGTTTTTTTAAAGAAATTGGCCGTGCAGATGAATTAGGATCAGGGATAAGGAATCTTTATAAGTATACTAAAATGTATTCAAATGGTATAAATCCAAAACTTATTGAAAATACTATATTCCAAACGATTATTCCTCTGCCTCAAATTGCTTTCACGACAGAAAAAATTGATATTACCGAGCAAGCTACCGAGCAAGCTACCGAGCAAGCTACCGAGCAAGCTCATATATTTGGTATTGACGAGAATGTTTATATAAAACTTTTAAATTTTTGTCAACAACCAAGGACCACAAAAGAAATAATGAATCATTTGGGATTAAAGCACAGAGAATATTTCCGCTCTCAAAT
>JAGHBR010000445.1 GCA_021160885.1 Caldisericaceae bacterium | reverse complement strand
ATTTTAGCCTTTACTATTTATTCGTTAATGCACAGTTTTTTGCTGCCCAACGTGCAAAAGGCTGGTTTGCAAACCATTTCCCACAACTTAAAGCCTTTTTATCGTCTGACCTCCACGATTGTCCAAACAACGCTCTTTTTTGTCATGATAAAATACGTACCACGCTCCTCTCAGGTTTTATGGGAAGTTAAAGGCATTTTATACTGGTTTTTTCGAATTGTTCAACTGGCAGGTCTCATTGATTTCATCTGGACGGCACGTTCATTCAATTTAAAAGAGTTTTTAGGCCTGGCACAAATTATTCAGTATTTCAAAAACAAGTCGAATAAAGTAGAACTGGAGACGCCCGAATTTTACACTCATGTTGCCTTTGCTTACATACGCCATCCATTGTATTTTTTTACCATACTGATCTTCCTTTTTGAACCTCGGATAACTGTTTTTAATTTACTATTATTAATCTGGCTGATTATTTATTTTTGGATTGGTTCCATCTTAGAAGAGAAGCGAATGGTAAAACAATTTGGAGATTCATACCGTCAATATCAGAGGCAGGTGAACCGTTTTTTCCCAAAGATTAAAAAATATCATTCCCTGGATTGAATTAAAATATTATTTTCCTTCAACCATTCTATTGCTTTGCAAACAAAAAATTCATCTTTGAAATTAATAAATTTTTTATGAAATTTTGGCGCGCCTTTCAAAATCGAGTGAAATTCGGAATAGCCTCCCTTGCTCTGAATAGCTTTTTCTAACTTTTTTTGCAGGTAAGCCGGAAAGGAAGTTGATTCAATAAAACTGGTCATTAATTCAAAAACAACTTGCGAAAAATTATCCGGAATATATTTTAAGGCTGTATCCTTGCGTGTGATGTCCCTGGCCAGGGCTTCTACGTTTAACCTTTCGGGTTCAAAGATTGATTGAAACATGGCGTTGAGCGCAGAAGTATCCGTAGGAATGTAAATAATCTCTCCTGTCTCACAATCAAGAAAGCACTCCGCATGTAATTCCGGTCCGCGGTGCAATACAAAGGCCAATTCATCTAAATTTACGGGCAGTTCTAACATGAAAGAATCTTTCTTTCATTTTTTCAACCAAAAAAATTTGTCTTGAATTTGATTAAATAATAGAATACTACAAAAACCAGATGATTAAATAAAAACGATTAAATAGAAATTTTAAACTTATAAAGAATATAAAAAAAATCTGTTAGGTTGCAAGAAAAAATTATCGTGGAGACAAAATGAAGCGTAAAATTTTAGCTGCCATTTCAATACTAATCTTCTTTGGCTGTCAACCCCAATTAGTTAAACGGATTCCAGGTTATGATTACACCGGCTTAAGCAAAAATGAAATTAAGGTACATAAAAAAGTGGAAAAATTTTTACAGTACGCCAGTCAAACCGAAATTCCTGTAAAAATATTTCCCGGAACACGCATCGATAGTGTTAAAGTGGATGAACAGGCCAAAACAATTCACATTTATTTAAACAAATCATTCTCTTACATTCCTTTTCGTGAAAAGAATGTTCGGCAAGTTTACGAATCAATTACTGCCCTTTTAGGACGAAAATTCAAATCGTTTAAAGTGACTATTTTTTCTCTAGAAACTCCAATCGAAGAACTGATCCCTAATTTCTTCCGGAAACAACTGCTGCCCTTGGATAAAAATAGACTACCTAAGCCACATCTTCGTCCTGAACCTGTTGTAAGACCAGGTGAGGAATGGCAAATCAGGCAAGGGCTATTTGGCCGAAATATTGTTTTGTGGAATAGCCATGGCTGGTATTTTAATAATAAAGTAGGACGCTGGGAATGGCAACGGCCACGTCTTTTTGAAACCGTGGAAGACCTTTTGCCAACTGCCTTTGTACTGCCCTACCTGGCGCCCATGCTGGAAAATGCAGGCGCTCAGGTCTTTTTACCCCGCGAACGTGATATTCAGACCAATGAGGTGATTGTAGACAATGATTCCACGCCACCTTCCGGACGCTATTACGCCGAAACGGTCAAAGATAACCTGCACTTTTTTCAAACCGGTGACGACCAGGGGTTTGCCATTGGACATCCTCCTTACCATTCCGGGCAGAATCCTTTTCAGCAAGGGACCTACCGATTTGTTTTAAGCGACACGGCGCCTTCAGCATTTGTACAATGGAGTCCCGTCATCCCCAAAACTGGCTATTACGCAGTGTACATTTCATATCACAGGGATTCAAGTGCTGTGACCGATGCTGATTACACCGTGCGCCATCTCGGCGGTCAGAGCAATTTCAAAGTAAATCAAACCATTGGCGGAAATACCTGGATTTATCTGGGAACTTTTAAATTCCGCCGGGGATTGCATCCGGACTCTGGTAGCGTGGTTTTAAGTAACCAGAGCAGGCAGGCAGGCAAATTGGTCACTGCCGACGCTGTTCGCTTTGGCGGAGGAATGGGCATTATTGCCAGAGAAGGTGTGACCAGCAGTCGCCCGCGCTTTGTGGAAGGCGCCAGGTACTATCTGCAGTTTGCCGGCATGCCGGACACCCTGGTTTACAATCTGCATGCCGATTCCAATGACTACAAAGATGATTATATGAGTCGTCCGGAATATGCGAATTATCTTTATGGCAAACCTTTTGGTCCTAATCGTAATCGGCAGGTGGAAGGTTTGAAAATTCCGATTGATTTATCGCTTGCCTTTCACACCGATGCTGGCATTACCAATAACGACAGTACCATTGGCACATTGGCTATTTACAGCATTCTTGACGCCGATACGCAAAAGGTTTTTCCAGATGGGGTTTCTCGTCTGGCCAATCGGGATTTTGCCGATATTTTGCAAACGCAAATTGTACAGGATATTCGTGCCCAATTCGATTCAACCTGGCAACGGCGGGCATTGCTCAATGCGCAATACAGTGAAAGCTTCCGCCCCAATATGCCGGCTGCCCTTCTGGAACTGCTTTCCCATCAAAATTTTCGGGATATGCAACTGGCTTTGGATCCGCGTTTCCGCTTTGCGGTCAGCCGTTCCATTTACAAGGCCATGTTAAAATTCATCAATTCCCGCTATCAACAGCCTTTTGTTGTACAACCGTTACCAGTCACGCATTTTAAAGCCGAATTCGATTCTTTGAAGCGCGTTGTACTAAGCTGGAAGCCACAAGCAGACCGGCTGGAACCAAGCGCCTGGCCGGAAGCTTACATCGTTTACACGCGCATTGACAGCGGCGGATTCGATAATGGCAGGTTAGTTCGGGACACTTCTGTGGTAATCCCGAATGTAAAACCCGGCAAAATTTACAGCTTTAAAGTGTGTGCCCTCAATGCCGGTGGTAAAAGCTTTCCTTCTGAAATATTGTCTGTTTACAGGAACCCGCAATCAGCGCCTACAATTTTAATCGTCAATGGCTTTGACCGTATTTGTGGCCCTACTTATTTTCAGGTCGATTCCATTGGCGGCTTTTTAGGCTGGCTGGATAACGGTGTACCCGATCGCTACGATGTAAGTTTTACGGGATTTCAATTCAATATGAATATGAACAACCGTTTTGTAACAAATGATGCCCCCGGTTTTGGGGCAAGTTTTGCCGATTTCGAAACGCGCATTGTTCCGGGTAATACGTTCGATTTTACTTATGAACATGGCAGAGCGATTAAAGCCGCTGGGTTTAATTTTGTTTCCTGCAGCGACGAGGCGGTGATGGATGGTTTGTTAAATCCCACACAGTATCCCGTAATAGATTTGATTTTGGGAGAAGAAAAACGAACGCCCTGGCCATTCACTACAAACCAACAGTTTAACGATTCCACTTTTGCCACATTTCCGGTTAAATTACAACACGTTTTGCAAAATTATCTGGCTCACGGTAATGGACTCCTTGTTTCCGGTGCCTATCTGGGTAGCGATTTGCTTTCACATCGCGATCCACACGATATACTATTCGCCAAAAAGTGGCTGCGCATTGAAAAAGCTGTTGACCATGCTTCCCGTCTTGGAAGCGTAAAACCTGCCTTGCGCGATACTATTTTTGATCTGCCAGAATTTAAATTCAACACAAATTACCACCCGCAGATTTACCAGGTAGAATCACCCGATGCCATTTACCCCATGAGCGACGCCTGGACTTGTTTGCGTTACTCTGAGAATGGCTTTAGCGCTGGCGTGGCTTTTAAGGGCGTTTTTCGTAGCATTGCTCTGGGCTTTCCCATCGAGTCCGTTTTAGACTCCAAAATCCGTAATCAACTCATGCAACAAGCGCTGCAGTTTTTGTTCAACAAAAAGCAGGTGACTGAATAGGAAAAAGATTGAAGGGCAAATCTTCGCCATTGCCTACCGCCAGGTTAGTAATCGCTGAATCTGTTAAAAGTTGAAAACAAGTAACATGTTGTTTCCAACACCATATTACGCGTTGCCTGTTGCATTTTGCAGGTAACTTGCTATTACGCCCAGCTGCGCTTTTTGAGAGTGATGAATTTAAAATCATCAGCTAAAAATCATGGCATTGTTGATTGGAAACCTTTGAAAAATTATTAAGAATGTCATTCCCGCGCAGGCGGGAATCTCTAAATTATTGTAAATATTAAATTCCGCATCAAGTGCGTAATGACAGGTTTGGAGAGTCCCTGATTTTTTCAAAGGTCTCTATTAATATTTGCCTGTAAATTCTTGAAATCGTAAACTATTGGTTTTAAAAATCAAAGAAAGAATGAAAGGTTAACGTTGCTCGAATTGCTCAACAAGAACAATCCATTACAATGGGCCATCCGGTTGGTATTGGGGATGGCCCTGTTCCGCCTGCTTTACATCCTGTTCATCCCCATTACACCTCAGGAAGCCTATTACTGGTACTATATTCAATACCCGGCGCTATCGTATTTTGACCATCCGCCCATGGCAGCTTACTCCATTGGCTTAGGTACGTTATTGTTTGGCGATACGGTCTTCGGCGTTAAATTCATGGCCGTTATCTGGTTTTTGGGCATTAACTTGCTCTTGCTAAAATCCTGTCGCTTAATAGCCGAACTGCTGAACCTCGATTCAAAGGCTGGTGAGCGTCTGGTTCTGTTTACTATCATTATTTTTAATTTAACCATCTTTGCCCATCTTTACGCCATTTTAACCGTTCCCGACACGCCCTTGCTCTTTTTCTGGTTACTGACCATTTATTTCTGCTTAAAACTTTTACAAACACAACAGGCACGCTGGTGGTACGCCATGGGGCTTGCATTGGGCCTTGGTCTGATCAGCAAGTACACCATGATTGCCCTGCTGCCCGGTATTTTTATTTTTCTGCTATTAGACAAAAAACAAAGATGGTGGCTTTTTACTCCCCATCCTTACCTGATGCTGTTGCTGATGATCCTAGTTTTATCGCCGGTCGTTTTGTGGAACGCACAACACGACTGGGCTTCCTTCGCCTTTCAATTTTCGCGACGGGCTGCAAAATTAAAGCCATTTACCAGCAAATACGTGTTTCAACTGTTCTTCAGCCAGTTGTTTCTGTTAACTCCGCTGATTTTTAGTCTACTGATTTATTTTGTTAAGCATCAAATCAAGTACCGGTTTCAAGGAAATGTGTTAAATCTGCTGTTCTGGTCTGGCTTTTTTATTATTGGCGGATTTATTTACGTCAGTCTGAAATCACTGGTTAAAATGAACTGGCTGCTGCCCGGCTATTTAGGCTGGCTGCTAGCGGTCGGCTGGATTTTTTTCAACAAAGAAAAATCGCGTTGGTTTAAAGCTGGTGTCAATTTCTCTATTTTTTTACTGGTGCTGGCCTACGCCATTCAATTAGTGCCCAATATGCCTCTGGGCGAAGGTAATACCTGGAGCGGCTGGTCGGATGCGGCAAAAAAGGTTTACCAGATTCAGCAACAAAAGGGCGGGCGGAAGAATGTTTTTATTTTCTCTAATGGTTACAAAAGCGCTTCGTTGCTTAAGTTTTACCTGCCGGACCATCAGGACACTTATGCAGAAAACATCTACGGTCGTCCGGCGCTGCAGTTCGACATCTGGGGCACACCCGATTCGCTAAAGGGCAAAAGCGCACTCTACGTAATAGATGATCGGCGCGAGTACAAGGATGATTTGCAATATGTGCGTAAAGTCTTCGATTCTGTGGAATTGATTAAAACATTGGAATATAAATTTTTAAATCGCTGGCACACGCGCAGCATTTTTATTTACGAGGCTAAAAACTACCATGGACCTGTTCACCAATAAAGCGCGCCTCTGGCGCATGTTCAAATTCGGATTGATCGGAACTTCCGGATTAATTGTTAACAATCTGTTTCTCTGGCTGTTTCATGGGCAGTTACACATTCCATTGGAATTGGCTTCTCCCATGGCAATCGCCATTGCCATATTCAACAATTTCAGCTGGAATGACTTATTCACCTGGGGCAAGGATCGGCATCAAAGGCATTTCAGCTATTTTCACCGCTTAATTCGTTACTACACATCGGCTGCATTGGGAGGCTTGATTAATTACCTGGCGCTACTGGCCCTGACTCGTTTTTTGGACTGGCCTTACATTCTCAGCAATTTAATCGGCATTGGACTGGGCATGGTATCCAACTTTCTGCTAAGTGAATTCTGGGTATTTAAAAAGCGAAAAGAAGATTAGATTACCCATTTCTTTGCTTTCTGCTCTCCCCCAAAAATAATGCCAATTTTTCTCATTAAATCAAATGGTGTGGTTTACCACCAGAAAAAATAAAGACGTAATCATTGGGAATTTCCTGAAGGCCAATCCACAAAGTTTGTGACTGTTCGTATTTCTTCCAGATTCAAAACTGTCTGCGTCAACTAAAAATTAAATCCTATCTTTTCATCACAAAGATATGATTTAGTGAGTTTTATTATCTTTCATCAAATGGCTGGAATAATATAAAAGTGCTTAATCTTTGATTTATTTTAAGTGTACAGTTGTTTGGCAATGGTTAACAACTGCATATTGGAAGTGCCCTCGTAAATCGTTCCAATTTTTGCATCTCTGAACAGTTTTTCAACCGGATACTCTTTGGTAAATCCGTAGCCGCCAAAAAGGTCTATTGCCAACGAGGTAATTTTTTGTGCTACTTGCGATGCAAAATATTTAGCCATGGCTGCTTCTTTAATAAATTTTTGGCCGGCGTCTTTCATACGGGCAGCATTGTAAACAAAAAGTCTGGCTGCCTCAAGTTCGGTGGCGGCATCGGCTACCTGAAACTGCACGCCCTGAAACTGGGCAATTTGTTTACCAAATTGTTCCCGTTCCTGGCTGTATTTAATAGCCGCATCCAAAGCGCCAGCAGCCACACCCAACATTTGCGCCCCAATGCCGATTCTTCCTTCGTTTAAAGTTTCTATGGCGACTTTGTAACCTTTTCCCACTTCACCTAAAACATTATCTTTAGGCACTTTACAATTTTCCAGAATCAGCTCACAGGTAGAAGAAGCGCGAATGCCTAATTTATCTTCTTTTTTACCAACCGAAAATCCCTCAAAGTCTCTTTCTACAACAAAGGCCGTAATTCCCTTGTAGCCGGCCTTCGGATTGGCATTAGCAAAAATAATAAAAATTTCGGCTTCTCCGGCATTGGTAATCCACATTTTTTGACCATTTAATAACCAGTAATCCCCCTTATCTTCAGCGCGGCATTTCAGGGCAAAAGCGTCACTACCAGAACCGGCCTCGGACAGAGCATAAGCACCCACTTTAGAAGTACAAAGTAGGGGCAGGTATTTTCCCTTGATGGCATCATTGCCCCAACGCATAAAAGCATTATTTACCAACGTATTCTGTACATCCACCACAATGGCCGCAGAAGGATCAACATAGCTTAAGGCTTCTACCGCTAAAATTGCCATAAAAAAGCTGGAGTCGGCGCCATCAAATTTTTCCGGTACTTCAATCCCCATCAATCCCATTTCAAAAAGTTCCTGAATAATTTTAGGTTCCATTTTGGCCTTTTCATCCATTTCCCGGGAAAGCGGCTTGATTTTTTCTTCGGCAAAAGATTTTACCGCATCAAATAACATTTGTTCGTCTTCAGTCAATACAGTTAATGGTTGAATTACAGAGCTGTTCATGACTCCCCCTTTGTTGTAAGATTTTCAAAATAAGCAAACTAAACTGCATTATAAATATAATACAATAAAATGAAAGATTCATGCTTTTTTGGAGGAAATTTTCAACAAAAAATTGACTTAAGTGGGCAATTCATTAGGTGTAATCTGTTTTACTAATTTCCAGTCGAACCGGCCTTCCCCGATGTAGCTGTATGTTACCTGATCCATTATTTTGGTTATGATCGACAAACCAAGTCCATGGTCACGTAAAATAGATGCCTGTTCTTCTAAATCGGTTTCCGGGTCTGGATTTTCTTCAAAAATAAAGGAAACCGTGAAAGGGTCTAATATTTTAAAAGAAACCAGCCCATCCAAAACTTTGTTCAGCGGATACTTTTTACCAAAAAGGTAAGGTGGGTAAGGTGGATAATGCGATTCGGCTTCAAATCCAGGGCCATTATCGAAAATAGAAATTTCAATAAAATTCAGCCCCATTTCAAACTGAAAACGCACCATTTCATCGACGGCTGAAGTATTGGAGTGCTTGACAATATTGATAAAAACTTCATTGACCACGGCTCTTAAACTCTGCGCCAATTTTTTTCTTTCTTGCTGGTCTACCTGAAGATAGTTCGAAATCAGCTCAGAAAAATCTTCAACCATGCCAGTATATTCTATTTTACAAGGTACGTGAAAACGAATAATGTCAGCCATTTTTTGTTTCCTGTTTAGCGTAAATATTGGGCAGGCGGATAATGAATTTAATCCATTCACCTACTTTTGATTGTACTTCAATTTTACCCTGATGCATTTCAATAATTTGTTTAACGGTGAACAAACCTAAGCCCACATTATGTCTTCCCTGTAATTTAGAAAATCTGGAGAACTTTTCAAATATATGTGGTATTTGTTCTTCGGGGATGCCCATGCCATAGTTTTGAAAATGAATTTCCAGCTCACCATCATTATTAAAAAACTCGATTTCAATGTTTGTTTTACGTTCGCCATATTGGATGGCATTTAAGATTAAATTTCGGAAAACAATCTGGAAAAGATGCGAATCACCAAAGAAAATGATTTTCTCTTTGTTCTTTACAATTATTTTCTGATCTCTTTCACTCAAAACATCCTCAAATTCCTGTTTTAGAGGCGTAAGTACATCTTCGATGAAATCAAAAATCTGTTTATTTAAAGTTAACTTACCTTCTTCGATCAACGACATGTTTAGTAAAGTTTCAACCATCGAAAACAGGTTTTTGGTCAACCGGTCAATGTTCTCGATCATCGGTATTAAATTATCATATTTTTGATGTTCAATTCGTTTTTTGATAATGCGATTGTAACCATAAATTGAGGTTAAAGCATTTTTGAATTCATGCGTCACGATACTCAGTAAATCTTTGTATTTCTGATTCAAAGTCTGAAGCTGCTTTTGCATCTGTGCATTTTCATTGAGCAATACGGCCTGCGTACCAAAAAGGATCAGTGCTTTTATTTTTTCTTTAAGATTTTCATCTAACTTTTCCAGATTTTCCAATTGCAGGTCTGTTGGTGGTAATTCGGAAAGACGGTCCTCGTATTCATCTAATATCATTAAGAACAGTTCCTGACTTTTGGGAACTGTTTTGATTAGCTCAAGTCCTTTTTTAAATAATTCGTCGTAGTCCTTAACATTCAGTTTTATTTTATTTAATATCTGAGATTCGAATTCATTGAACAAGTCATTTGCTGCCATTTTCCACCTCGCCCTTGTTATCACAAACAAAGATATTCGTCAAGGGATGTATTTTAATTAGAAAAAAAACAAACACAATATTTGCGCTAATGTTCCTTTACAAAATAGACAAAGTCAGGGAATTAAATTAGCAAAAAGATGGTTTTGGATTTTTAAATTTTCCCTAGAAACGAAGAATTCTCTATCTACAAGAAACCTTTGAAAAAATCGGGGCTTCTCAAAGCATATCAACTTAGAGGTTCTCGCCTGCGCAGGAATGACACTTTTAATGATTTTTTCAAAGGTTTCTTAAAATGAATATCGTTCTTCTCGCTACCCAAGAAGAAATGGTTGCTCATAT
>JAGHBR010000062.1 GCA_021160885.1 Caldisericaceae bacterium | reverse complement strand
TTGAAATGGTAATGCCTGGTGATAACATTACCATGACCGTAGAACTGCAGAAAGAGATCGCTCTGGAAAAAGAATTGCGTTTCGCGATTCGTGAAGGCGGTCGTACCGTAGGTGCAGGTGTTGTTACAGAGATTATTGAATAAAATTAAAGAGGTGGAAGCGTGGCTAATCAAAAAATAAGAATTCGGCTAAAAGCATACGATCATAATTTGATCGATAAATCTGCAGACAAGATTATTCGTACAGCCAAAGCCACCGGTGCGTTGATTTCCGGACCGATTCCGTTGCCAACGGATCGTTCGGTTTACACCGTGTTGCGGTCACCGCATGTAAATAAAAAATCAAGAGAACAGTTCGAGACAAGAATTCACAAAAGATTGATTGATATCTTAAACGCTACCGGTAAAACAGTTGATGCATTGATGAAGTTGGAATTGCCGGCTGGTGTAGATATTGAAATTAAAACCTGATAAGCAAGCTTCGGAGTGAGTAATGGCTGGAATTTTAGGATATAAAGTTGGAATGACGCAGATCTTTGATGAAAATGGTCTGGTGGTTCCGGTAACGGTGGTCAAAGCAGGCCCCTGTTACGTTACCCAGATCAAAACCAAGGAAACAGATGGCTATGATATGGTTCAGCTGGCCTTTGGCGACATCAAAGAAAAGCGTTTAACAAAGCCTCTGCTTGGACATTTCAAAAAAGCCGGTGTAAGCCCGAAACGCCATCTGGTAGAATTTGACTTTGGATCTGATCATGGCCTAAAAGTAGGCGATGAGATTAAAGTTGATATATTAAAACCAGGCAGTGCGGTTAAAGTTTCCGGCGTCACTAAAGGTAAAGGGTTCCAGGGCGTGGTAAAACGTCATGGTTTTGGAGGCGGCCCGAAAACGCACGGCCAGTCCGACCGTTTGCGTGCCCCCGGTTCAATAGGTCAAAGTTCTTATCCATCCCGCGTATTTAAAGGGATGAAGATGGCCGGCCGGATGGGCGGTAAGCGTCACACACTGGTTAATGTAAAAGTGGTTAAAGTAGATCCGGAAAACAATTTACTGTTCCTTAAAGGAGCAGTGCCTGGTGCCCGGAATTCTTTGGTAGAAATTAGAACTAAATAAGCTGGAACAGGTGCATCATGAAGGTAAATGTTTACGGAATAGATGGTCAACAGACCAAAACGGAAATCGAACTGGACGACAATGTATTTGGCATTACGCCAAATGACCATGTAATCTGGTTAGACGTGAAGGCCATTTTAGCCAACCGTCGGCAGGGAACGCATGCAACCAAAAATCGTTCCGCTGTTTCTGGTGGTGGTAAAAAGCCGTTCCGTCAAAAAGGAACCGGGCGCGCTCGTCAGGGAACCATTCGTGCTCCACACATGGTAGGTGGTGGACGCGTATTTGGCCCTCAGCCACGCGATTATTCTCAAAGAGTGAATAAAAAAGTTAAAAAATTAGCGCGTCGTTCGGCTCTTAGCTACAAAGCTAAAGAAAATAAAATTATGGTTGTACAGGATTTTAATTACGAGAAACCTTCTACTAAAAACATGGTTAATTTGCTTAAAAACCTGAACCTGGAAGACAAGAAGGTATTGTTGTGTACAACCGAATATGCGCCGGCTTTAATTAAATCTGCCGCTAACCTGTACAATGTTGAAATTCGTGAATCCATCACCTTTTCAACTTACGATGTTCTAAAGGCAGATACGGTGCTGTTTCAGGAAGGCGCAGTCAAAAAAGTAAATGAGGTACTGGCCCAATGAAAGAAAAACAAATCTTAATTGCACCGGTTTTTACCGAAAAGATGGCCCGTTTGCAGGATGAATTAAATAAATACGCATTCAAAGTTAATATGAATGCCAATAAAATAGAAATTAAGCAAGCGGTTGAAAAAAAGTTTGGTGTTAAAGTTAAGTCAGTTCGGACCATGGTGGTGTACGGAAAAAAACGCACACAGTTAACCAGAGCCGGCCGCTTTGAAGGCCGTCGTCCGACCTGGAAGAAGGCCATCGTGACTTTGCACGAAGGTGAAACTATTGATCTGTTTACAAATGCTTAAAATGCGAGTGGAGTAGTCTGATGGGAATCAAAACATTTAAGCCAATAACACCGGCATTGCGGTTTAAAACGGTAAGTGATTTTGCTGAAATCACCACCGATACTCCGTACCGACCGTTGTTGCAGCCTTTAAAGAAGAGTGGCGGCCGGAATAATAATGGACGCATTACTTCGCGTCATCGCGGTGGCGGCCATAAACGTAAATATCGTATTATTGATTTTAAAAGAGATAAAAGAGACATTCCGGCGACCGTTGAAACTATTGAATACGATCCAAACCGTACGGCACGTATTGCTCTGGTGAAATATGCCGACGGTGAACGTCGTTACATTCTGGCACCGGATGGCCTGAAAGTTGGCGATAAAATAATGTCTGGTGAAAATGCTGAAATTCGTGTTGGCAATGCGTTGCCAATGGAAAAAATTCCGGTCGGCTTAACCATTCATGCCATTGAAATGCGCGAGAAAAAAGGCGCTCAGTTGGTACGCAGCGCAGGCACATCGGCACAACTGGCAGCCAAAGAAGGCAAATGGGCATTAGTCAAATTACCTTCCGGCGAAATGCGCCGAATCCATGCCCGTTGCTACGCGACAATCGGACAGGTTTCGAATATTGATCACATGAATATTTCAATTGGCAAAGCAGGTCGTTCCCGCTGGTTAGGTCGCAGGCCTCACGTGCGCGGTGTTGCCATGAACCCGATTGATCACCCCATGGGCGGTGGCGAAGGAAAAACCTCTGGTGGCGGGCATCCGGTTTCACCCTGGGGGCAGCTGGCAAAAGGTTACAAAACGAGAAAAAAGAACAAAAGGTCAGATGCTTACATCGTAAAGCGTCGTAAATAAATGGAGAGAGTACAGGCATGGCAAGATCTGTAAAAAAAGGACCATATATTGATTCCAGTTTGATGAAAAAAATTCAGAAACTGAATGAAGAAGGCAAAAAGGTTGTTGTCAAAACCTGGGCCCGGCGTAGCATTATTCCGCCGGACTTTGTGGGGCATACCATAGCGGTTCATAACGGACACAAATTTGTGCCTGTGTACATCAGCGAAAACATGGTTGGTCATAAACTTGGTGAATTTGCCCCCACGCGTACGTTTAGAGGTCATGGTGGTAAATTAGCGGAACGCATGAGCCGCGTAAGATAAAGATGGAGTAAATGATGGAAGCTGTTGCAAAAACCAAATATGTTCGAATTTCACCACGTAAAATGCGCCAGGTTTTGCAGTTGGTTAAAGGAAAATCAGTAGAAGAAGCATTAGACCTTTTGCACTTTACCAATAAACGTGCTGCAGAGCCAATTAGCAAAACCATTAAATCTGCCTTCGCCAACTTGGGTATTAAAGAAGAAGGCAAGCGCCTGGATATGCGTGACGTGTTCATCACAAAGGCCTTTGTTGATGGTGGCCCAACATTAAAACGTTTTCGTCCAATGTCTATGGGACGTGCAGGACGGATCAGAAAACGTACATCGCATTTGACCATAGTGGTTGAACATTCTAGTTAATTGATAAATAGAGGAGAATCAGGTTTGGGACAAAAGACAAATCCGATCGGTTTACGCCTGGGGATTATTAAATCCTGGAACAGTAGCTGGTTCGATCAAAAAAACTATGCAGAAAAATTACATGAAGATTTAAAGATTCGTAATTACATTCGCAAGCGTTTAGATAAAGCAGCGGTCTCGAAGATTGAAATTGAAAGAAATGCAAAACGGGTAACCATTAGCATTCATACAGCACGTCCGGGCATTGTGATCGGTAAAAAAGGCGCAGAAGTAGACAAATTACGTGAAGAATTGCGCTCCCTGACAAACAAAGAAATTCAAATTAATATTAATGAAATTAAAAAACCAGAATTAGATGCTTATCTGGTGGCAGAAAATATTGCGCGGCAGATCGAAGGAAAAGTAAGCTGGCGCCGTGCCATGAAAAAAGCAATTACTTCGGCCATGCGTTTAGGCGCCGAAGGAATTAAAATTATGTGCTCCGGACGTTTGGGCGGCGCTGAAATGGCCCGTTCCGAAATGTACAAAGACGGCCGAATCCCGTTGCACACCCTGCGCGCCGATGTAGATTATGCGCAGTATGATGCAGTGACCACTTACGGAACCATCGGGATTAAGGTCTGGATTTTCCACGGAGAAGTTATTGGTAAGGTACTGTAGCAGAGATTAGGAGTTACCCTCATGTTAATGCCCAAAAGAGTTAAATATCGTAAACAACAACGCGGCCGAATGAAGGGCAATGCACAGTCTGGTCATTATATTGCTTTTGGTAAATACGGCTTAAAGGCCCTGGAACCGGCCTGGATTACCAGCCGGCAAATAGAAGCGGCACGTATTGCCATTACACGTCATATTCGCCGTGGTGGTAAAGTATGGATCAGAATTTTCCCTGATAAACCGGTGACTAAAAAACCGGCTGAAACACGCATGGGAAAAGGAAAAGGTTCTCCTGAGTATTGGGTAGCTGTGGTAAGGCCCGGCCGTATTTTGTTCGAATTGGAAGGCGTATCTGAAGAATTGGCCAAAGAAGCAATGCGTTTAGCTTCTCATAAACTGCCCATCAAAACAAAATTTGTGGTTAGCGAATAGCGGGAGTAGAGACGATGAAAAGCAAAGAAGATTTGAAGGGCTTGACTTTGGAAGAGTTAAAGGCCAAACTGGCTGAAGCAAAAGAAGAATATGAAAACCTGTTGTTGCAAAAAGCGACGCATGAGTTGTCTAATCCTTTGCGCATTCGTACCGTGCGGCGCGAAATTGCCAGAATTAAAACCTTTATTAGACAACATGAATTAGGTATTTCACAACAAAAGTAGTGGGTAAACTATGGAAACAAAACGTGGATTGCGAAAAGTTCGAATCGGAACTGTAGTTAGTAATAAAATGGACAAAACGATCACTGTGGCGGTAGAACGTCGTTTCAGACATCCGATCTACGGTAAGTTTGTAAAGAAAACGGTGAAGTTTAAAGCACACGATCCAAAAAACGAGTGCAGTGAAGGTGACGTTGTAAAAATCATGGAGACCAGACCGCTCAGCAAAAGCAAACGCTGGCGTCTTGTTGAAATCGTAGAAAAAGTGAAATAGGGAAGCTGGAAATGGTACAAGAATACACTAAACTCAACGTAGCGGATAATTCGGGTGCTCAAAAAGTAATGTGCATCCGCATTCTTGGGAGCTCTGGTAAAAAATACGGTACCATTGGCGATATCATCGTGGTTTCGGTTAAAAGCGCCATTCCTGGCGGTCAGGTAAAAAAAGGTGATGTGGCCAAAGCGGTTATTGTTCGTACTAAAAAAGAGATTCGCAGACCGGATGGAACTTACATTCGATTTGATGATAATGCCGCTGTGCTGCTGGACAACCAGTTAGAACCAAGAGGAACCCGTATTTTTGGCCCGGTTGCCCGCGAACTGCGCGACAAACAATTCATGAAAATTGTGTCGTTGGCACCAGAAGTATTGTAAATTAAGACGGGATGGAAGAAATGAAAATTCGTAAAGGCGATACGGTAAAAGTTGTTACTGGTTCTTACAAGGATAAGGGGAAAGTAGGTAAAGTTTTAAAAGTTTTCCCTGATAAAAACAGAATTATTGTAGAAGGGGTAAACCTGGTAAAACGCCATATGCGGCCAAGCCAGCAAAACCCGCAGGGAGGCATTATTGAAAAAGAAGCCCCCATCCATGTGTCTAATGTGATGTATTTTAACACAAAATTTAACACCACTACGCGCATTGGTTATAAGTATTTAGATGATGGCAGTAAAGTGCGTTATTGTAAGAATCCCGAATGTCAGGGTGAAATAATTCCTGATAATGAATAGCGATGATGGAGTAGAACTATGGCAGATTATTATCCGAGACTATTAGAGAAATATCAAAAAGAAGTGGTTCCGCACTTGATGGAAAAATTTGGCTACAAAAATATCAATGAAGTGCCAAAACTGGTAAAAATCAGTATAAACGCTGGTGTTGGTGAAGCCACTCAAGATCCTAAAGCGCTTGAAGGTGCGATTAAAGATTTGATGGTAATTACAGGTCAAAAACCTGTTGTAACCAAAGCCCGCAAATCGGTATCTAACTTCAAGTTGCGTCAGGGAATGAAAATCGGGGCTAAAGTTACTTTGCGTAAGTGGTACATGTGGGAATTTCTGGATCGTTTTATCTCTGTTGCTGTGCCACGCATCCGTGACTTTAGAGGATTTTCTGACAAATCTTTCGACGGCCGCGGAAACTATTCTCTGGGAATTAAGGAGCAGATTATTTTCCCTGAAATTAACGTAGATAATATTGATAAAATTCGCGGTTTTGATATCACTTTTGTGACCACGGCCAATACCGACGAAGAAGGTTACGAATTATTAAAAGAATTAGGTTTTCCATTCAGGAAGAAATAAAAAACGATGAGGTGTTAGATTTGGCACGTAAAGCATTAATAGTTAAACAGAGACGGAAACAAAAATTTAAAGTACGTGAGTACAATCGTTGTCAGCGTTGTGGCCGGCCACGCGCTTATTACCGTAAATTCGGTTTATGCAGAATTTGTTTTCGTGAATTAGCCCTTCAGGGCGAAATACCCGGCGTAATTAAAGCGAGCTGGTAGTTGGAAAGGAGACTCAATAAATGTCAATGACAGATCCAATTGCAGATTATCTAACTCGCATTCGCAATGCCTTGCATGCGCGTCAAAAATATGTGGATATTCCTGCTTCAAATTTAAAAAGAAAAATTTCGCGCATTTTGTTAGAGCAGGGCTACATTAAAAAGTACATTGTAATTGATGATGGTAAGCAAGGCATTATCAGAATCTGGCTTAAATACGATGAAAATAATGAACCGGTGATTACACACCTGGAACGTGTAAGTAAACCCGGGCGTCGTGTTTATGCCGATGTTGATAATTTGCCCAGAGTGATGAATAATTTAGGTATTGCCATTTTAACTACATCTAAAGGTGTACTCACCGAACGGCAGGCAAAACGGATAAATGTCGGTGGTGAAGTATTGTGTTACATCTGGTAATGAATAGGAGAAGATAAAGTGTCACGTATCGGAAAATTACCAGTCCCAATCCCGGAAAATGTTACGGTTGATTTACAGGAAAACAACTACATGGTGGTTAAGGGCCCTAAAGGCCAGTTAGAACGACAGTTGCATCCTAAAATCAATATTGAAGTAAAAGAGAATGAAGTAGTCGTTACCCGTCAGGATGATTCCAAATTTAGCCGTTCGTTGCACGGTTTAACCAGACAATTAATCGCCAATATGATAGATGGTGTATCAAAGGGGTTTACTAAAAAGCTGCAAATTATAGGTGTTGGTTATCGCGCTGAAATGAAAGGCAAAAAATTAGTATTGACCCTGGGCTATTCCCATCCCATCGTTTTTTCGGTACCGGAGTCCATTACCATTACAACTCCGAGCCCGACAGAAATTTTGATTTCCGGGATTGATAAGGAACTTGTTGGTTTGATCGCTGCCAAAATCAGAAGTTTTCGTAAACCTGAGCCTTACAAAGGCAAGGGCGTTCGTTACGAAAACGAATATGTACGTCGTAAAGCAGGCAAGGCAGCAGGTAAATAAAGAATAGGGTGAGAGCGATGTCCAGAAAAATTAGAAGAAAAAAGAAAATAGTTGGTACAAGCGAACGGCCAAGGCTGGTTGTTTATCGTAGCAACAAATACATGCATGCCCAGTTAGTTGACGATTCTCAAAACAAGGTTTTGATGGGCATGTTTGATAAAAGCAAAATTGCAGCTGAAGCCGTTAAAGAAGGCAAAAACAAAACTGAACGATCCAAAATTTTGGGTAAAATTTTTGCTGAACAGGCTAAAAAGCTAAAAGTGACAAAAATTGTTTTCGACAGAAACGGCTATCATTATCATGGCCGCGTAAAAGCCTTTGCCGATGGTGCAAGAGAAGGTGGATTGGATTTTTAAACTATTTAGGAGATTGCTGTGGTTGAACGTATCAATCCAAGTGAATTAGAATTAAAAGAAAAAGTCATTCAGATTAACCGTGTTGCCAAGGTGTTAAAAGGTGGTCGTCGCTTTTCATTTAACGCGGTGGTTGTGGTAGGCGATGGTAAAGGTGTTGTCGGTTTAGGCCTTGGTAAGGCAAATGAAGTAATTAATGCCATTGCCAAGGGTACCGAACAGGCTAAAAAGAATTTGGTTCGCGTTTCTGTGATCAATGGTACCATCCCCCATCCAGCCAAAAGCAAATATGGCGCTGCTTACGTTGTTTTAAAACCGGCAGCTCCTGGTACCGGTGTAATTGCCGGTGGGCCGGTTCGAGCCATCTGCGAAGCGGCTGGTATTACAGACATTTTAACCAAAAACGTCGGTTCCAATAATGTACATAATGTAAGTAAGGCGACCTTTAATGCATTAAAAGAAATGCGCAGCGCTGAAGAAGTGGCAAAAAAGAGAGGCATACCTCTTAAAAAATTATTCCGTGGATAAATTTTGACAGGGAATGGAAGTTATGGCAAAGAAAAAAGAAGCAGTAAAAAAGATAAAAATTACGCAGATCAGAAGCCTAATCGGACGTCCTGAACCTCAGAGACGTACCATTAAGGCCCTTGGCTTACATCGAATAAACCATAGCGTAGAACATAACGCGACTCCTCAAATTTTAGGAATGGTTAATAAAGTACGCCACCTGGTTAAAGTGGAAGAGCTTTAAGAAAGGAAATGAAGACGATGGATTTAAGTCAATTACGTCCTGCAAAAGGCGCAACAAAAAACAGAAAGCGCATAGGTCGTGGCGAAGGTTCTGGCCAGGGTGTTACCGCTGGTAAAGGTAACAAAGGTGAGCGTTCCCGCTCCGGATCAAAGAGACGCGCCTGGTTTGAAGGCGGCCAAATGCCGTTACAACGCCGATTGCCGAAGTTTGGATTCAAGAATATCAATAAAGTCGTTTTTCAGGTTGTCAATGTAGGTGACCTGGCAAAGTTAACCGATCAGGAAACCATAACCAAAGAAGAACTTTTTAAATCCGGACTGATTCGTAAAAAGAATCAACCCGTTAAATTACTTGGTGACGGCGAAATTGATCGCAAAATAAATATTCAAGTCGATGCGGTG
Source organism: Caldisericaceae bacterium (assembly GCA_021160885.1). Lineage (GTDB taxonomy): Bacteria > Calditrichota > Calditrichia > Calditrichales > Calditrichaceae > Caldithrix. The sequence continues at coordinate 17,506 of JAGHBR010000062.1, read as the reverse complement.
AGCAAGTCGGCTAAGGAAAAAATCGAAAAAGTTGGAGGCGTAGTTACTTTAACATGATGCTGGAAACATTTCGAAACATCTTTAAGATTGGCGATTTACGGAGAAAGATACTTTTTACTTTAATGATTCTGGGTATTGAACGGATTGGTACACATATTGTAACACCGGGAATTGATACCAGTGCGCTGGCTGAAGGATTTCGCCAATTTCAAAACACTTTGTTTGGTTTGTACGATTTATTTGCCGGCGGTGCTTTTAAAAAGGCAGCCATCTTTGGACTTGGGATTATGCCCTACATCTCAGCTTCGATTATTATTCAGTTGTTAGGCGCTGTAATCCCCTATTTTCAGAAGCTGCAAAAAGAGGGCGAAGAGGGTCGCAAAAAAATTATGCAGTACACCCGATATGGTACCTTGTTGATTTCGGCCATGCAATCTTTTGGTGTGGCCATCTTTTTGCAGAGTATTCAATTGCCAGATGGCCGTTTAGCAGTACCTAATCCAGGACTTGGTTTTCAATTACTGACGATGATTTCCATGACTTCTGGTACTATGCTAATCATGTGGCTTGGTGAATTGATTGATCAGCATGGGATTGGTAATGGAATTTCACTGATCATTTTTATTGGAATTATTGCCAGATTCCCTGCGGCCATTATTGAAGAATATCAGCAGTTTACTATTGGACAGCGTGGATTATTGGCTGAAATTATGCTGATTGGCTTGGCCCTGGTTATCATTTATTTCATCGTATTATTAACTCAGGGTACCCGTAAAATTCCGGTTCAGTATGCTAAAAGAGTGGTTGGACGTAAAGTTTACGGCGGTGTTAATACACACTTTCCGTTAAAGGTCAATACGGCCGGTGTTATGCCCATTATTTTTGCACAGGCCATTATGTTTGTGCCATCGACCTTGTTAACCTTTTTGCCGGATAGTGATTTCTTCCTGTCGCTACAGCAGTTGTTTTCCATGGATTCCTGGTTTTACTGGATTGTTTATGGCCTGATGATTGTCTTCTTTACCTATTTTTACACAGCAATTGCTTTGAATCCAGTAGAAGTTGCGGAAAATCTGAAAAAGCAGGGCGGCTTTATTCCTGGCGTCCGTCCCGGCAAAAAGACTCAGGAATTTTTAGATAACATTTTAACCAGAATTACATTACCGTCTTCCATATTTTTGGCTATTGTTGCCATTATCCCGGCCATGTTAGCAAAATGGGCCAAAATCCCTTACAGTCTGGCCTCATTTTACGGTGGAACGGGCTTGTTGATTATTGTTGGTGTGGCTTTAGACTTTTTGCAACAGGTTGAGTCACATCTGTTCATGCGCCATTATGATGGTTTTATGAAATCAGGAAAAGTGCGCGGACGACGTGGATAACATACTATGGTTTATTTGAAATCGGAAGAGCAGATCGCTGCTATTCGCAAAAGCAACGAAATTGTCGCAGAAGCGTTAACGTTCATTGAAAAATTTATTGAACCTGGAGTAGAGACAAGAATTTTGGATCGTGAGATCGAAAACTTTATTCTTAAAAAAAAGGCAAAACCGGCATTTAAAGGATTGTACGGCTTTCCGGCGGCAACCTGCATTTCTGTAAATGATGTGGTTGTCCATGGAATTCCGGGCAAGTATAAACTTAAAGACGGCGATATTGTGGGCATCGATATCGGAGTTGAACTTAATGGGTATTTTGGTGATGCAGCCTACACCTTTTTAGTTGGTAATGTCAGTTTGCCAATTCGCCGCTTGTGTCAGGTGACGGAAGAAAGCCTTTACAAGGGAATAGAGCAAGCCAGAGTGGGAAATAGAGTTGGAGATATTTCTGCGGCAATTCAGGAACATGTTGAGAAACATGGTTATTCAGTGGTACGCGAATTTGTTGGACATGGGGTTGGCATAAAACCTCATGAAGATCCACAAGTGCCCAATTACGGAAAACGTAGAACCGGAATGAAATTAAAAAAAGGCATGGTTATCGCTATTGAACCGATGATTAACATGGGCAAACATGAAGTTTACGTTGAAAGCGATCAATGGACCGTGCGTACAGCAGATGGCAAACCATCTGCCCATTATGAACATTCAGTGGCCATTTTAGATGATGGCCCGGTAATTTTATCAAAAAGAAATTAGGAGAGAAGGTTTTGGGTAAAAAACAGGAAGCCATACGAGTTGACGGTGTAATTAAAGAAACGCTACCCAATGCCTCGTTTATTGTTGAACTTGAAAATGGACACGAAGTTCTGGCCTATATTTCCGGTAAAATGCGCATGCATTTTATCAAGATTTTACCGGGAGATAAGGTAAGTTTAGAATTATCTCCTTACGATTTGACACGTGGTAGAATAGTTTACAGATATAAATAAAGGAATTGTGCGATGAAAGTAAGAGCCTCAGTGAAAAAAATTTGCGACGGATGCAAGATTGTTCGCCGAAAAGGTGTCGTACGTGTAATTTGCAGTAAAAACCCAAAACATAAACAACGTCAAGGTTAACAGGATAATAGGAGGCAGTTTTGGCTCGTATAGCAGGTGTCGATCTACCTAAAAATAAACGCGTAGTTATTGGTTTAACATACATTTATGGTATTGGCCGTTCGTCAGCTCAAAAAATTTTGGCTGATGCTGGTGTTGATGAAAATGTGCGCGTAAAAGATTTAACAGATGAAGATATTCGTAAAATACGTACCATTATTCAGAATGAATACAAGGTAGAAGGTGCGCTGAAAACAGAAATTAATATGAATATCAAACGGTTGATGGATATCAACTGTTACCGCGGAATTCGCCATTATCGTGGATTGCCGGTTCGTGGGCAACGAACAAAAACCAATGCCCGTACCCGTAAAGGACGCAAACGTGTTGTGGGCGCTAAAAAGAAAAAATAAAGTGAAATTGGGGAGATAAAAATTGGCATCACCTAAAAGAAGAAGGACTCAGAAGAAAAAGGTCCGTGTTGAGCCGCACGGAAAAGCCCATATAAAAGCAACCTTTAACAATACCATTATTTCGATTACCGATATTTATGGTAATGTAATTTCCTGGGCTTCGGCCGGGGTTGTGGGATACAAAGGTTCCCGTAAAAGTACCCCTTTTGCCGCTCAGATAGCCGCCGAAAATGCAGCCAAACAGGCAATGGATATGGGCTTACAAAGTGTAGATGTGGAAGTTAAAGGACCTGGCTCCGGCCGTGAAGCAGCCATTAAAGCTTTACAGGCAGCAGGTTTAAATATTTTATCAATTCGTGATGTGACACCCATTCCTCATAATGGGTGCAGGCCACCAAAGAAAAGACGCGTTTAAAGTTATGGAGATGGTAAATGGCAAGATATAAGGGACCAAGAGGAAAAATCGTTCGCAAGTTCGGCGAAAACATTTTCGGAAATCCTAAGTTTGACCGGTTGTTGGCAAAAAAGCCCTATCCTCCCGGTCAGCATGGAATGAAACGAAAAAAAGTTAGTGATTACGCCTTACAGTTACGTGAAAAACAAAAAGTAAAATACATGTATGGCTTGTTAGAAAAACAATTCCGCCGTTTTTTTACTAAAGCGGAACGTATGAAAGGCGTAACAGGCGAAAATCTACTTCAGCTTTTGGAGAGTAGGTTAGATAATACCGTTTATCGTTTAGGTTTCGCCACAACCCGTGCTCAGGCACGTCAAATGGTATTGCACCGTCATATTATGGTGAATGGACGTGTGGTGAACATTCCCTCATTTATTTTAAAGCCTGGCGATATCATTCAGGTAAGAGAAAAAAGCCGTCGTTTGGCCATGTTCCACGAAGCTTTAAAGAGGGTAGATGCCGATCGCATGTTGCCCTGGTTAGAATTGGATAAAGCCAACATGACGGGTAAATTCCTCGACCATCCAAAACGCGAGGATATTCCTGTCAATGTTCAGGAAAGTATGATTGTAGAGTTGTATTCTAAGTAAACAAAGTAATTATTGGAAGATAAGGTGGTTATGAACTTATCGAATTTTCAAATGCCGGAAAAAATTGAAGTTGACGACGCAACATTTAGCAATACCTTTGGGCGTTTTATTGTGCAGCCTTTAGAAAAAGGCTATGGCGTTACCCTGGGTAATATGATGCGTCGCGTATTGCTTTCCTCTTTGGAGGGAGCGGCTATTACAGCCATTAAAGTAAATGATGTACAACATGAATTTTCTACCATTGAAGGTGTGTACGAAGACTTACCGGAAATTGTGCTTAATTTAAAACAATTGCGCGTTAAATTACTGGATAATGCTCTGACAAAAATTGTTTTGCACTTAAAAGGCCCAATGGAACTAACGGGGAAAACCATTCAGGAAAATAGTACGAATCTGGAAATCTTGAATCCTGATTTGCACATTGCTACTCTTAATGAAAATGCGGTACTGAATATGGAATTGTATTTGGGTACCGGCCGTGGATACAATGTAGCGGAAGAGAATAAGAACGAAGATATGCCTTTGGGCGTTATCCCCATCGATTCTATCTTTTCACCCATTATGAATGTCAAATACACGGTGGAAAATACGCGTGTTGGTCAAAGAACTGATTTCGAAAAACTTATTCTTGATATTACGACCGATGGCAGTGTTACGCCGGATGATGCATTGACCCAGGCAGCTCAAATCATTAAAGAGCACCTGCAAATCTTTGTTAATTTTGATATTGAATCTCAGGAAGAAGAGAAACAGGAAATTGACGAAGAAACGTTACGTATTCGTAAGCTGCTGAAAATGAGTGTTGATGAACTGGAACTTTCTGTTCGTTCGCACAATTGCTTAAAGGCAGCTAATATTAAGACCATTGCCGATCTCGTTAGCCGGGATGAGCAGGAAATGTTGAAATTTAAAAACTTTGGGCGGAAATCTTTAAACGAATTGTCAAAAATTCTTGAAGAACGTGGTTTACAGTTTGGAATGGATATAGAAAAATACCTAAAACCTGAAGAGAGTAAAAAATAGCTTAGAATAGGGATTTAGAGATGCGACATAGAAAAAAAGGTAATCATTTAGGAAGAACAGCCAGCCATAAAAAAGCATTGATGCGCAATCTGGCAGCTGAAGTCTTTGAACATAAAGAAATCCGTACTACATTGGCTAAGGCAAAAGAATTACGCAGCTATGTGGAACGGTTGATCACTTATGGTAAAAAAGGCACATTACACCACCGTCGCCTGGCATTTCAGTTTTTGCAAAACAAGCAGGCTGTTAAAACCTTGTTCGATGAAATTGCCCCTCTGTACGAAGACAGATCCGGTGGTTACACACGTATTATCAAATTGGGTAATCGTAAGGGTGATAATGCAGCCATTTCTATTTTTCAATTAGTGGGCTTCGAAAAGATTAAACCGAAAGCGGAGAAGAAAAAGAAAAAAGCTGAAGAAAAGCCTAAAGTTGAGGAAGAACAAAAGACAACGGTTGAAGCTGAACGGGTACAGGAAGTTCAGGAAGAAAAAGCCGAACCTAAGATTAAGGAAGAACAGGCAAAAACTGAAGCAACGGAAGAAGTAAAACCGGAAACTGAACTTGCTGAAGAGAAAGCGGAAGAAGCCAAAGCGAATCAAAATCCGGAAGAAGACGCTGAAAAATCTAAAAACGAATAAAAATTTCCTCCCTCCCTAAAAAGCCATCCGCATTTATAGCGGGTGGCTTTTTTTGTTTTAGCTCTTTCTTGCATTGAGTTGAACACTTCTCTATATTTATTTTCATTAAAAATAAAAAGTTATTCCTATGGGTAAAATATTTATAATTGTTCTTACGTTATTAGCGGCGCCTCTTTTGGGGCAACACCATGGTTTATGGGTTGTCAGGAATTCCTTAAATTCTCAAAAAGATTTGCAACAATTAAATGAAATTGATCAACAATTAGGGCTTACAGATCTTTACTTGCAGGTTCGTGCGCTGGGGACAAATGTTTACGATCAATCTAATAAAAATCAAATTTTACTGGACGATATCATTGAATTTTGCCATCAAAGACAAATCAAAGTACATGCATGGATCAATGTAATGTATGTTTGGTCTAAACAAAATCCCCCTGCGGCCTCAGACCACACTTTCAACTTAGAGGCTGATCATTTGATGACCAACGCCGATAACGATAGCCCCAAGTTAAAATTGCTCAGACAAAAAGGCGTAGAAGGTTTTTTTGTAGATCCTGGCGCCTTTAGTAATTTTAATCAGATTGTTTCCTTAAGCAAAAGCCTGATTGCAGAACTCCATTTTGATGGCATTCATCTTGATTATCTACGCTATCCTGGACGAGGATTCATTTTTTCTAAATACTTGCGTACTCAATTCATGAAAAGATATTACCTTGATCCCATTCATCTTTTTAAAGGATTTAACCAGCATATTTCATGGCAAAAGTTGTACGGCAACTTTTTACTAAATGAACTGAACAATTTTGTCGAGAATCTCCGTATTGAACTAAATAACATAAATAATAAAAGCATGCTTAGCGTTGCTGTAAAACCTGATATGGAGCGTGCAAAAACGGAATATTATCAGGACTGGTTGAATTGGTTGCAAAAAGGTGATTGCGATTATGTGTTAATGATGAATTATTCTCCGGATGATTATGAATTTATCCGGAATCTTGACAATGCCGCAAGAACGAAACTAAAAGATAAAATTGTTTGCGGAATTGGAGCGTACTATTTAGATCAAAAACAATTAGAACAAAGGATGGTATTAGTTCAGAAATCCGGACTAAAAGGTTATGCTTTGTTCTCTTTTACGACCCTGAAGGAGCAACCAGAAATTTTGTCTTTGGTGAATATTAAAAACTAAATGATACAAACGTATTGATGGAAATCTGAAAAATGGGTAAAGTATTGGTGGTTGCCGGGCAAAAAGGTGGCATTGGCAAAACGACAACTGTTGTTAATCTGGGAGCGAGTTTGGCCATCTTTAATAAATCGGTTTTATTGGTTGACCTCGATCCTCAGGGCAGCATTGGAATAAGTTTTAAATTAGACGAATATCATGTTAAATTAGGCCTGTACGATGTGTTGGTGAATAATATGGCCCTGACCAATGCCATTATTGACAGCGGTCTCGATAATTTAGATATTGCTCCTATGAATGTACGAAACGAGGAAATGGAAGTGGAACTTTACTCAAAAGCATTAAAAATAGATTTGCTTGATACAGTACTTAAACCGGTGCGAAAACTGTATGATTATATAATTATTGATTGTCCGCCCAATTTAGGTTCAATGACTTTAAATGGACTGGTTGCTGCGGATGAAGTGTTAATTCCTGTGTTAAGTGAGTATTATGCTTTAAAATCCTTAGGCAAGTTTTTAAATACTCTAAAAAACATTAGTCGGAAATACAACAGAAAATTGAGAATTTCAGGAATCTTGATTACTATGTTTGACGGACGAGTTAAAAAACAACAGGAAATTAACGATTACTTACGCAAAACATTTAAACATATTGTATTTAAGACTGTGATCCCCAGAAATTCAAAAGTGGCTGAAGCGCCTTCGGAAGGGAAACCGGTTATTTTACATGATATTCGTTCAAAAGGCGCATTGAGCTATCTTAAACTGGCGGAAGAAATCATAGAAAAAGACAATAAAAAACAATAGAAAGGATGGGACCGTGGAAAAATTTTACATACGTTCGGCAGACCTTGAGCAAAAAATCCATTCTGTAAAGTTACCCTATTTGGCCTGGAAAGTCTTGTTCTTATTAGGCGAAAAACAAACAATAGAGAGTTTGGCCGATATTTTAGGCGAAAATGAACCCGATGTTGCCGGGGCTATTCGGGTGCTTAGTGAAAATGGATTGATTCAGGAAGAAGGAGCTCCCCAGGAAGTTGGCGAAACACCATCGACTGAAGAATTGCAAAGTGAAGAAGCCGCACCCGCAGAGGCTGCGGAACCTGAATCACAACCAGAAGAAGAAACCCCATCCCTTGAAGAAAAAAGCGCTGAAGAAGAAACCCAGCCTGCTGCAGAAGAAGAACTATTAAAAGAAGCAGAGACCTTACCGGAATTGACTGAAGAAGAAGAAATGATTGCTGAAGAAGAAGCTGAGGAGGAAGAATCTTTTGTAGAAGAAAGTGAGCTTGAGGAAGAAGATGAATTCAAAGGAATTGGTGATTTTGATCTGCCTGAGGTAGAAGAAGAATCGGAACTTGAATCACAGAGTCCTGAAGTTGAAGACCAGGAACCAGAGATCGAAATCCCCCAGGTAGAAGAAGAGACAGAAAAATTGGACATTGATTTTGATAATGTGGAAGAACCGGTTGTGGAGGAAAAAGTTGTCGAGGAGAAAAAAGAACGCCTTGGCGCTCCAACTATTCTGGTGATTGATGACAGCATTGTGATTCGTAAGATGGTGGAACTGGCCTTAGAAGGCGAGAACTACATTCTGGAATCGGCTACCAGCGGTAAAGAGGGATTAAATAAGCTGGACGAATTAAAACCAGATGTCGTAATTCTGGATCTAATGCTGCCGGATATTAATGGGATTGATCTTTTAAAAACGATCAAGGCTTCTTTAGCTATTCCGGTTATTATGCTTTCTGGCAAAGATTCTCCGCAAATGATTGAAAAAGCCAAAGCAGAAGGTGCAGATGCCTTTTTACCAAAACCGTTCAGAGATGAAGACCTGGTTAAAACTATTCATGAGTTAGTGCAAAATTAAACATAAAGTGAAAAACTATGGAAAACGAAGCACGCGTTTCGCTTATTAAACTTGCTGATCAATATTTTGCAATTGAAATAAAGTACATTCATGAAGTACTACCCCTGCCCCAAATAACACGACTTCCAAATGTCGAAAAGCAGTTTTTAGGCGTCTTTAATTTGCGGGGTAAAATTGTACCCTTAATTGATATTAGCCCGGTATTAAAGCTTAATCCGCTCGAGATGAGGCCGGAATACTTTGTTGTTTATTGCGTAGTAAATGGCAAGTATGCGGGCATACTGGCAGAAAAAGTGTTAGAAATGCGCGATCTGGAAACCGAGCAATTACATGTTCCTGGTACAGAGGTGAACCCCGATTTGTTGCCGTACATTTCGGCCATTTATGAAGACAATCAATATGGAACAATTTATGTGCTGGATATGGTCTCTATCTTTGAATCAGCGGAAGTAAACAAATACCGTTTTGAATAAATTTTTGGGCTTATTGTAGCCCTGTTTAACCAGATGAGGGCTTTATGAAAACAGACATAAAATACCTGTTTTTGCGTCTTAGTCTCATTGTTTTTGCAATTTGTTTAATTGCTTTTATTATTGCAGTTCTGTTACAAAAAAATGCAGCATTAGATAGAATCATTCTCACTCAGTCTAAGCAGTTGTCTTTAATCGGCAATGCTTTTATTTACAATGTTCAGCCGGATTCTGTTACCCGGGCGGATGCAGCTAAATTAAACCAACAGGTAAAGAACTTTCGTTTAAATCTCAAAATAGCCAATTACTACAAATTCAAAGTTGTACAAATCGAAAACACGCACACCAAAGTTGTTTATGATGAGCAAAATCCTGAGTCGATCGGAAAGGATTTTGATCTCTGGAAAGAAATGAATGAAGCCAGGCAAACGAATCGGCAAACATTTCATTTAGAACAGAAAAAAGGTCAAACTATTTACACATTAATTCAGCCCATTCAAATACAGAATACCTTGTCCAACCGCCTGATTTTAATCAATTGCGATTTAAATCAATTTAAGAAAAATAATTTTCAGGATTTAAAATTTCATACCTTAGGGGTATTCGGGATCTGGTTGTTGTTAGAATTATTTTTATTCTTATTCCTTAAACCGATTGATTATACAGTTAGCTATTTCCGTGAATCCTTTAAACGTTTAAAAGAGGGCAAAACCATTCTTGAACCGGAAACAGGTCTAAAATATTTTCAGGAAGAATATCATCTGTTAAAAGAAGCGTCGCGCAAATTTGTTCAAATCGAAGAAGCCAAACTGGATCGAACAGAAGAACAAAAACAAATCAAGGAATTTTTACGAATCGTTACGGCCGCAGCCGAGGGTGATTTTACAGTACAGGCAAGTGTTACAGCCGATGCTTTAGGCGCCCTCTCAGACTCATTCAATTTAATGATCAACGATTTGAGTGATTTGATCAGAGATGTGAAAAAGGCCGCTTCACAGGTTGCCGATTCAACGCAAAATATTTTATCCAATATCGAAGATATGGCCCGGGGCGCGGTTGATCAAGCCAGCCAAACCGAAAATATCAGTCGTTTGGCTCAGGAGATGAATGAGCTGATTGTTGACACCAGCAAAAGCGCTCAGCAGTCGGCAAAGGCCGCACAGGAGGCGCGTGAAGTAGCCGAAAAAGGCCAGCAGGTGGTAAAAAAGGCCATTGAGGGCATGCACAATATTCGTCATTCGGTAAGGGAAACCATGAGGCAGGTTCGCTTTTTAGATGAAAATTCTGCGCGAATCGGAGAAATTTCTGATTTTATTGCAGAAATTTCCAGCAGGACAAATCTATTGGCTTTAAATGCTTCGATTGAGGCGGCCCGGGCCGGGGAAGCCGGGCGCGGATTTAGCATTGTTGCCGAAGAAATTCGTAATCTGGCTGAAAGAACCAATACTTCTGCTGAAGAAATTTCAAAATTGATTGAAGGCATCCAGAATAGTATCTCGCTAACCCTAACCAATGTTGAAGCCGGAAACAGTGAAGTAACCGCTGGCGTTCAGCTGGTGGATCAAACAGGGGAAGCTTTAAGAGAAATTCTGGAAAAAGTAAAAATTTCATCTTCAGCCGCTTTAGATATTTCTGTAGCTACAGAAGAGCAAACTAAATACAGCCACCAAATTACCATGGCTCTGGAAGAAATAGCAGGGATTGCTAAAACAACGGCCGACCGGGCTCAGCAGTCAAAACAGGCTGCTCAACAATTGGAAGCTTTGTCCAAAGAATTGAACAAAGCAGTAGAAAAATTTAAGTTGAGTAACAACGGAGCAAGGCAATGATTGAATCTAATAAAACCATCTCGTTCAACACATTTTTCTTTCTGGAATTCATAAAAAAAGTGATAGAAAAGGTTGAACAACTGCTCGATCCTATTGCGGTTGAATTTTTGCGTACCCTGGAATTTAATTTGCGAAACTCTGAAGATCCGATTGAAATTCTGGAAAAAATGGCCAAATTTCAGCAAACCAACGAGATGACTATTTTCCTGTTCGATATGCTCAATCGGCTGGAAAAAATAAAACCGGAAAAAGCGATGGAAAGCCTTGATGAGCTGGCGGACGATTTCACCAATCTGCTTTCGCTGATGATGGAAGATGACGAAGTACTCAGGGGATTGAGCGAGGTTCAGGAAAATTTTATTCCTCTACCTCAAGCCACAACTGAAGTTGAAAGCTCTCAATCAGCCAAGCCTGAACAGTGGATGAATTTTAATGAATTTTATCTTAAGTTCATTCGTGAAAAAATTTTGAATTCATTTCCGCCTGCTACAAGAGAGGAAATGGAGTTAGCGCTGGAAAACCTCATCCTAAATCTGAACCAGAAAGCCGCCTGGATTGCTGAAATTAATCCTTTCATGCAATGGTTAAGAGAAATTTTGCCTGAAAATTTAACAACCCTTCCGGCTACTCAATTGATGGCTCTGGCCAATGAGCGAATTCCGCAAATTGTTAAAGGTATGAAAGAACTTAAAGCAAATCATCCCGAGTTGATCGAATCTATTTTGAGCACCGGGAAAATACCGGTTGAAGAAGAAAAAGGCGAACAGACCATTGATGATTTGTTAAAAGCCTATTTTTATTCCGAAGTTGAAGATCATGTTAAAATTTTGGAAGATATTGTTTCAAAACCGCTGAATAGCGAATCTTTACCCGAGTTGATCAAAAATCTAAAATCATTAAAAGAACTTAGCATGATTCACGGCTACAGCGGTATTGAATTTTATTGTGACAATATCATTAAAACCTTACGCCGTAAACAGGAAAAGATTTTAAAGAATCCGCAGCAGGCACAGAGCCTTTTAAATGAAATGCTAACCGTTTTAAAAGATGTGGAACATTTTGAATCTCAATTAACCACCGAAGAACAGCGTAATTTTGTAAATCAGTTTGCTCAGGACCTTGATAAGGCTTTTGAAGAAAAAGAGGCAGCCGCACAAGCAGAACCCGCGCCAGAGGCCGAGGCTGCTGAAACTCTGATCTCCCTGGAAGATGCTGACCAGATTCATCAGGTGTTTAAAGATTTATGTGATAAATTAACTGAGCGGTTGTTGCCCTTTTCCCCGGATGCCCAGAATAATCTTTTTGTAGAGGCGCTTGACAGCCTGGAAAAAACTGCTTCCCTGGTTGAACCAGATTTACCAGCAGAAATTTTAGCGCCTTTTAAAGAAAAGTATCAGCAGGTGCTAACTGCAGAAAAAATAGACCAACAACAGGCTTTAAGTCAGTTACAATCAATCTGGAAGAAATTCAGAGATCAGTTAGTAGGTGGCAGAGATTTTTCTGAAGTTAAAACTTTACTGGCCGGATTTGATGTGCAGGCATTTCAAAAGGAAGATCAGTTTGCGGCAAAGGAATCGCCGGTCCAGCAGGCCATGGTAGAAGCCTTACGCGGATTGTGGGTGCAGGTTAAGCCAATCCTAGCTGAAGGTCTGGTTCATCGCGACTCAAAGTTTCTAAAGGACCTTGAATCCTTTTTAACTCAGACTTCTTCTGATTTGAAATTGCTCTCTTTACAAAACTATCTAAGTTTTCCTGAATTTTTGTTGCAACATTTACAGGTCGAAAAGGCTAAACCATTAAGCGAAGATTTAGTAGAAGAGATCGAAAAAGCAGTGGACTTATTTTTTGAGCGCCTTGAAAAACAGGGAGCTGAGGGGCAGGTGGATGATTTAGTAGAAGTATTGAAAGAGCTGTTACCTGTTGAGAGAAAAGTTACAAAACCTGAAATGGCTATTTCAGAAGATGAAAGAGATTTCCGTGAAGAAAGCCGGCAACATATCGAAACCGCACAACAACTATTAAATAAATTGATCGATGAGCCGCAGCAGCGTGAAATTTTCAAAGAGATTTCGGCTGAAATCCATACCATTTACTCCGCCGCTCAATTTTTAGGTAAAGAGCGTTTGGCAGACTCGGCGCTGATTATTGAAGAAACCGTGGAAATGTTTTCTGATCCGTCGCTTGAACTGCCGGAAAATTTGTTTGACGCCCTGAAAAATGCCTTAGAGGCTTTGCTTAATACGATTCAAAATCCGCAAGAAGAACACGACGAAGCCTTTCAGAAATTACAAAAAATTTTAGACAGCTTGGTTCTGGAAGAGCAGGTAGAAGGTGAAGAAACCGCGCCTGCCGAAACAGAAACAGCCGAAGCTGGCGGAGTTAAGGAAAAGCCATTGTTTACCCCAGCTGCTACCGGTCCTGCAGAAGTGAAGGAAATTTTTAAGGAAGATGCTCAGTCCTTAATTGTTGAATTACAAAGAGCCAACGCCAGCCTTATTCAAAATCCGCAGGATGAAGCGGCCATTTACCAGATGGATCAAACGCTTCATGCTTTAAAAAATGCTGCTAAGATGACCGGTCAGAATGATTTGGCCTTAATATTTGGCCGTATGGAAGAAATTATGGAAGATATTAAGAGCGATCCTTCCACCAATACGGAAGAAATTCAAAAAGAATTAAAAACAATTATTGATGAACTGGATTCAATTATTATTAAGGGAGAGGTAGAGGAAGCGGAGTTAGACACGCTTTTGTTGAAACTTGATGCTATTTTAAACAAAGTACTAAGTGTGCGCAAAAGCGAAGACGAACGGACTAAAAGACTTAGAGAACTATTTTTGGAAGAGGCTAATGACCTGGTGGAAAAGATCAATAATGATTTACTGGAGCTGGAAAAAGTACCGGAAAGTAGCACGGTTTTGGCCGATTTGCTGAGACACCTGCACACGTTAAAAGGCGGGTCCTTAATGGCCAATTTTAACAAAATTGGCGAGGTAGCCCATAAACTGGAAGATTATTTTCAGCTTTATAGATCTCAGAATGCCGAAACAAAATTGGAATTACTGCCTACAGCTTTTACCATGATCGATTTGATCAGCGAAATGTTGCGGGCCATTGAGATCGGTAAGCCGGAAATTGTTTCCAACTTTACGGCCCGCTTGGCCGATATGGACAACAAGCTGTTTTTCCTGAAAGATTTCGAGATTCCCAGGGAGATGCTGGAGCAAATTCCTGCCATGGCGCCAAAGCCAAGCAGCCCGGTAGCCGTACAGGAATCGGACAACACCTTAAAAGTGAAAGCCTCTTATCTGGATCATTTGATTAATCTGGCTACAGAAATGGTTATTTCGCGTACAGAATTAAATTCTTACTTTGAAAAATTGAAAAATCTTTTTTACGAGCTGGACAATCGGAAAAAGGATTTGCGGGGTTTTGCTCATCAGTTGGAAGATTTTGTTGAAGAACGAACTTTTAATGACTTGAAAGGCATGATGCCACAATCCGCTGAAGATTGGGAAATGCTGCGTAATTTCGCCGAAATGATTAAATCGATTTCAGGCGACTATTACAAAACAACCGGCGCCATGGGTAAAATCATTCGCTTCCTGGAACGCCATATAAGCCAGTTATCGGTGTTGAGTAAAAGCATTCACAATGATCTGCTAAAAGCTCGAATGGTGCCCATCAGTTCCTTGTTCGAGCGTTTTAAACGCCCGGTGCGTGATTTAGCCAAACAACAGAAAAAGCAAGTGGAATTGATCATTGAAGATAACGATGCCGAGATGGATCGGGCCATGATTGAAGCCCTTTATGAACCATTGTTGCACATTTTGCGTAATGCGGTGGATCATGGCATTGAAAAGAGCACAGAAAGGGAAAAGGCCGGCAAGGATCCTGTCGGTAAAATAATTTTACGTGCCCGCCAGGAAAAAAGCCAGGTGGTTATTGATGTGATTGACGACGGCCGGGGTATTGATCTTGAAAAGGTAAAAGAAAAGATCGTTAAACTTAAATTGGCCAGCAAAAAAGAAGTTGCCAAAATGCCGGAAAGCCGTTTGTTAGAGTACATCTTTTTACCCGATTTTTCGACAAAGGGCAGAGCTACAAAAACTTCCGGCCGTGGCATCGGTCTTGATGTAGTAGCCATGGAAATACAAAAACTAAAAGGAATTGTTCGCGTGAAAACAACGCCTGATCAAGGCGCCATTTTCTCCATTCGCGTACCTTTAACTTTGATTGTTTCTCATGCTATGCTGTTAAAATTCCACGACATTACGCTGGCCATTCCATTACTGGCCGTCATGGAATCAATTAAAATAACAGAAAAAGACATTCTGGTGGATGATGAACGTAAGTACATTCAGGTGCGCGGTAAGCTATTGCCCTATGTGGATCTGGATGACATCCTTGTATTCCCGCATGGTGAACAGCCTGCGCCTGCGCCCAAAAATATCGCCCTCGTTTTACACGATTCCGGCGTGAGCATTGCGCTGGGCGTGGAGGAGATTAAAGGGCGGCAGGATATTATCATTAAAAATCTTGGCAATTTGTTACAAAATGTAGAATTGATTTCCGGGGGAGCAATTTTACCTGATGGCGAAGTAGCGCTTATTTTAGATTACGCCGGTGTAATTCATAAAGTGGAAGCGGATTATTTTGGGCTGACCAGAGAAAAAGTTTTAATTCGCAAGGTTTTGCCCAAAGCTGCTGAACCCGAAAGAAAAGAGCAGGAGGCTCAACCGCAACCAAAAGAATTTATGGTCAAAAAAGTGGTTGGGCGGAAGCCAAGAGTTTTAGTGGTGGATGATTCGGCCAGTGTCAGGAATTTTGTCAGCGCCTTCCTGAAAAAACATGGTTTTGAAACGATAGAAGCTAAAGACGGTCAAGAGGCGCTGGAGAAAGCTAAAAAAGCCGAGGTAGATTTATTAATCACCGATTTGCAAATGCCTAAAATGAACGGTTTTAAGTTGAGTGAACAGATCAGAGCTTTGGATCAGTATAAAAAACTACCAATTATTATTTTAACCGCTCAGGTAGGCAAAAAGCAGGAACAAAAGAGTGAAGCTGTAGGTGCCAATGCCTTTGTTTCCAAACCGTTTAAAGAAGATGATTTAATCCGTATGGTAAAAACGTTTGTTCAGGTGGAATGAAATTTTTTAATAAAATAGAACATTTTAATCGAGTTTACATCCTTGTTGTAGCGGTAATACATATTTTGTTTGGGCAAACAACGAATATTAAAAGTCCACTAATCAAGGGGCAGGTTCGTTGGTCAGGCAATATTAAGGTATTAGGTGATGTAACGGTTGCCCGGGGGGCTCGATTGATTATTGATCCTGGAACTGTCATTAAATTTGCCACGCAAGATTTGCACAAATCTGGTACAGACCCGACGCGCTGTGAACTAATTGTGAAAGGTACCTTGTTTGCTCGCGGCCAGATCGATAAAAAGATCATTTTTACTTCGGCAGCTAAACAACCTAAAATGCACGACTGGTACGGGATTAAGATTCTGAATTTCGATCAGCCAGCCCAGTTCGAATATGTGGTGGTCGAATACGCTTACAATGGCTTTGATATAAAAAAATGCAACCCGCTCATCCGTTATTCCCAGATTCGTTACAATTACAATGCAGGGCTGCGTATCGCTGTGCGTTCCAGAGCAAAACTGATTGGTAATATCATTCAGGATAACGGCTATGCTGGTGTAATTTGCGAAACAGCTGCAGAACCAGTGTTAACGGATAATGTGATTACTAAAAATCAAATAGGTGTTATTGTGTTTGGGACGGCTAAACCCAACCTGGGCGATTTAAACAAGGGTAGCCCTAATCAGGGAAGAAACGGTTTGTTCGAAAATTACGAATACGATTTTTACAATCATAGTAACAATTTGATTAAAGCTGAAGGGAATTCCTGGGGCACAGAAGAAAAAGAACAAATTATGGCGCACATTTTTGACAGGCAGGATTCACCGCAATACGGCCTGGTTGATTTTAATCCCATTATTGGCAATATCGATCTGGATCAAAAAATTTTAATAGCGCAACAGGGCGAAAATTACCGCCAATCAAATGAGCCATTAACTGGACCGGATTCAATGTTGGCTACAACCCAGGCAGAATCTTTAATTGAAAAAAGAGCAAAAATTCCCGAAATTCCTTTGGAGAGTGACTCGCTTTCCATGATGGAACCGATTCGGTTGTCCGGTTTTCAAACGCAGGCAGGGGAGACTACTTTAACTGAAGCCAAAGCAAACCAGACGCAAAAGTCTAACCAGTCTATTGATTTTAATCAGGTTTTTCTTTCGGTTTTTTTAGATCATGGAGTGAAAGTGAAAAAGAAAGTAACGCCGGTCGTTTCAAATCCGGAAAGAGGAATGAATGACCATGGTAATGTTATTGTAAAGGTTGTGGTTGGCAGAAATGGCCTGGTCGAAAAAGCAGAGATACTTAGAAGCTTAACTTATTATTATGATCAATTAGCATTAGAGGCAGCTAAAAAATTTGTTTTTGAGCCAGGTACGGTAAAAGGTGTTAAAGTGAG
>JAGHBR010000157.1 GCA_021160885.1 Caldisericaceae bacterium | reverse complement strand
GATTGGTACAAATGCTATTCCTTTGTGGATACCATTAAAATCAGAGGGGAAGACCAGCCGTACATCTTTCGCTACAAATGGACGGAAAATGGTCCAGTCATCTGGACAAGCGACTCCATGCAATACGATTATTCATTACATTGGGCCGGTTTTGATATAAATTTAGCCAGTACCGTGCAAGCTGCTTTTTACCTGGCTAAAGTCAATAACTTTCAGGATTTTCGGGAAACAGTTACGCGCTTTGGCGCATTGGATGCCAACTGGACCTACGCCGATGCGCAGGGCAACATCGGTTATCAGTTGGGCACGCCCATTCCAGTTCGCCCCTTCTCGGTTAGAAAACTACCGTTACCCAGCTGGATTGATTCTTTAAAATGGCGCGGTTTTCATGCTTTAAATGAGACGCCACACAGTTACAATCCGCCTCAGGGTTGGCTGGCCACCTGCAATAACAAACAAGATCAGGCCAATTTAAGTTACCCCTTATTCGGCAAGTTTTTTGCCAAACGCATTTTACGTGCCACAGAACTACTTTCTCAAAAACGGAAATTTTCCATGCAAGACATGCAAAATTTTCAGATGGATCGCGTGGATCGCTATTTACAAAAACGCTGGTTGCCCGTGCTGCTGACGGCGCTTAAAGAAAATAGCAAGGAAAAGCTGGCCGAACGAATGGAGCAGTGGGATGGTTCCATGGAACCTGAATCGCATGAAGCCGCCTTAATGGTTTTATTTCTCGTAAATTTAAGAAAAACTATGCTACAAGACGAATTGGGTGAAAAACTGTTACGCCGCTTGAGCGATGAAGATTTTGAGCAGATTTTTAATGGAGGGCCTGAATCCTACTTTGACAATCAGCAAACAAAAGATCATCTGGAAACCCGCGAAGAGATCATTTCAACCGCTTTGAAAGAGGCCTTAGAACAATGGCAGGATCGGAGCTGGGGAGAAATTCACACGCTGACCATGTCTCATCCTTTTGCCAAAGTACCCTTGCTAAGCAATTTTTTTAATCTTAAAATGGGGCCCATTCCCTGGGGCGGCAGTAGTGGCACACTAAATGCTTCTTTCTTTATGGAAGACAAAAAACATCCGGGCAAGTTTAAATCCATTGTCGGCCCCAGCTGGCGTTTTGTGATTGATTTCTCTGACCCGGATCAGGCGACCTTTGTCATCCCGGCTGGCATTTCCGGAAATCCCATGAGCCCTTTTTATTTCAACTTTTTTGACTGGTGGAAAGATGGCAAACGCTGGAATGTGCCCATCTCCATTCAAAAGATTAAAAGCATGGCAAAGTACGTTTTGCAACTAAGGCCATAATGAAGGAGAGCAATGGCATCTCTAGATTACTCTTGAAGCGATGCCGACCCCCTTTGCACAGATTTCCTGGTGGCTCGCAAAGGCAATGGTGGTAGTTTAATGATTTGGCGGTTCAGTTAAACCTGTGCCAATCAGTTTAATACAAGTGTAGTCGATTCAAAGCATGGAATATTAAAATGAATGCTACAAAAGAGGAGACTCAATGAAATCTGTAAAAAATGTGTTTGGTCTGTATTTTTTTATTTTACTGTTTTTAGTAGCCTGTCGTCAACAAGAGGTAATTGAATTAAGCGGCCACACTATGGGGACGACCTATCATATTAAAATCATTCGTTCAATGGATCAAAACCTTACTGCTGATCGACTGCAACCTTCCGTTGATTCATTGTTAGAGGAAATCAACCAACAAATGTCCACTTACCGTCCGCAAAGTGAAATTTCACAATTCAACCGTTGGCCTGACAATCAACCCTTTAAAGTTTCCAGTGAGTTCATGGAAGTCGTTAAAAAAGCACTTGATATTTATCGGATGACCGACGGCGCGTTTGATATTACGGTGGCTCCGCTGGTAGATCTGTGGGGATTTGGAAAACGAGGCCTCCGGTTTCAACCGCCGGATTCTCTAAAGATACGCAAGGTATTAAGCAGAGTAGGTAGTCAATATTTGAAAATCTGCGGCGATTCTGCTTTATGTAAATCGATTCCAGATTTGCAGATCGATTTAAGCGCCATTGCAAAAGGCTACGGCGTAGATGCCGTGGCCGGATTACTAAAGGCTAAAGGTTTTCGAAATTTTTTAGTGGAAATTGGCGGCGAAGTTTATGCCAGAGGTCTGTGCGGTTCTCGTCCCTGGCGTATTGGTGTGGATCAACCGATATACGGCGCACCGTTCGGGCAACAGGTGGAAGCTGTGCTGGAGCTGAAAGATTGTGCCGTAGCTACCAGTGGTGATTACCGCAACTATTTTGAATATAAGGGCAAAATCTATTCACATGAAATTGATCCGCGCAGCGGTTGGCCGGTGGCTAATGGGCTGGCCTCGGTGACCGTTATTGCGCCAGATTGTATGACGGGCGATGCGCTGGCCACGGCGATAATGGTGATGGGCGTTTATCAGGGCTTGCGCCTGATTAATGAACTGAAAGATATGGAAGGCTTAATCATATTGCGTAATGAAAAAGGCTCATTCAAAAAAATTGAATCCGACAGCTTAAGAAAATACTTGAAGGTAGAATACTGATTTAAATCGAGGGCATAATGGCAACATAGCTGCCGTGTAAAGTACATCTATATTAGAAATGAATCGTCAGGCAATGTTAAATATCGTGGATTCTATCATCAAAGCGAATTAAGCCATTCAGTTTTTTTACCGTTAACAAAGAGTAAATAAAACCTAAATTGAGCGATTTTTAATTTTGTGTTCGTTTTTATACCTTTTTTCAGCTTAATTTTAAATGATCCTCATCGGTGTAATGGACCCCAAAAGTCAAGACAATTTTAAGCGGCATTTTTGAGATAGTATTCGCGCAAAAATTCATTAGGACTCCTACCATTTAGAGCTGAATGCACATAATCATTGTTGTAAAATTCAATCCAGTCTTTAATGGCCTTTTTGGCTTCTTTAAGAGTAGTCCACTCATTGATCCAGATACAATCTTCTTTAATTG
>JAGHBR010000198.1 GCA_021160885.1 Caldisericaceae bacterium | reverse complement strand
TTAAACACTTCTTTGTACGTTGAATCTAATTCAATAACTTTTAAGAAATGCTTTTTGGAATTGCGCCACATAATGCGCTTCCATATCTGATCGCGTCCAATAGCATCCTGCCGGTCGGCAATGGCCATTTGATAATGGGCTTCAATGTTGTTCTCATCGGCTTTGATTACCATGTTCAGGTAGGGCTTTGCATCGTGCCATTTACGTTGTAAAAGCAACAATTTTCCAAGTTCCAGGTAAGCCTCGGTACGCCTGGCGTCAATTTTAATCGCTTTGCGCAGTACGGTTTCTGCATCTTTCCAGTAATAATTTTCAATCAGGTCGCGGGCTTCTTTGATTAAAATGTCGTAATCCGAAATTTGAGCCAGGATTTGTAGGGGCAATACCAACAAAATGAAAAATAGCAAAATCTTTTTGTACAAAAACATGAAGCGCCAGCCTTTCTGAAAACGATTTTTCATCTCTTTGTATTGTACAAAATTAAATTTTCAATTACAAATTTTAAGGGTTTATCATCCTATGTAGATTAACTAATCTGGAATTAAAAAAGTTTACATTTAAGTGTCTTTGTAAAATAATTTCGTTGTAAGGGGGTTTTAGAAGGAATTTTTTGGAGGCAATACTTATTTGTTCAGTTGATAAAATTATTGACTCATTGGCTTAGCTTTGCTATTTTCAATGTTTTATTGGAATAATGTGGAAAAGTGGAGGACATGCTATGAAATCAATCAAAACGGATAGGGCGCCGGCGCCAATTGGACCTTATTCGCAGGCCATTGAGTCGAACGGCTTGATTTTTACTTCAGGACAAATTGCCATTGATCCCAATACAAATAATTTAATTGATGGCGATGTGGTTGCGCAGGCCAAACAGGTATTCGAGAACCTGAAAGCCGTTCTGGAAGCCGCCGGCTCGGGTTTGAATCATGTAGTTAAGACGACCATTTATCTGAAAAACATGAATGATTTTGGCCAGGTAAATGAAATTTACGCCCAATATTTTGGTCAGGCTGTACCGGCGCGTTCCACCGTTGAAGTGGCCTGTTTGCCAAAAGATGTTTTAATCGAAGTCGATTGTATTGCAGAAAAAATGGTTTAGTAATTGAATTACTTTTTTATAGTAAATCCAGTTTCCGGCAGAGGCAGAGGCAAAGTTTTAGGAGAACTTTTAATTGACCGTTTAAAGCGCTTAAGCATTGATATTGAACTTTATTGGACAAAGCGTCCTGGTCATGCCATCGAACTGGCAGAGCAGGGAGGGCAATCGCACACGGTTGTGATAGCTGTTGGCGGTGATGGCACATTAAACGAGGTGGTCAATGGGCTTGTGGGGCAACAGGCTGTGCTTGGTTTAATTCCTGTAGGTAGCGGAAATGACTTTGCCCGGGCGGTTAATATTCCTTTTCAGTTTGAATTGGCGTTGGAAGTTTTATTGCAGGGGCGAAAGAAATTTGTCGATTTAGGCAAAGCCAACGAAAGATATTTCCACAATGGCGTGGGCATCGGTTTTGATGCCTGGGTAGTGCACACCAGCCTGGGCGTTAAACGGTTAAGAGGTAACGCTATTTACCTTTACTCTGTTTTGCGAACTTTAATGAACTACAAACCGGTACATCTGGAACTAAACTTTAATGGTTCAGTAAAGGCGGATGATTACTTTATGGTTACGGTGGGTAATGGTGTAAGCATGGGCGGTGGATTCTACTTGACGCCGGATGCTGAAATTAATGACGGGTTGTTTGATTTGTGTTTAATACAAAATATGCCGGTAGTTTCCATTCTAAGAAATTTAATTAAAGTTTACAGTGGCAAGCACAAGGAAGACCCTCGTGTTGAAATGCACCGCACCGAAAAGCTGACCATAACTGGTCGGCAACCGTTTGCCGTACATGTAGATGGCGAGTTATTGTCTTTAAAAGTGGAAAAATTAGAAATTGAAATCATTAGCCGTGGATTAGAAGTTATTTGTTGATGAAAAATAAATCTTACCGCCGCTTATTGTTCGTCGCCTTCTTGTTGGTTATGGTTTGGTGTCCCATTTGCAATGGGCTGCAGGCGCAGAATTCAACGACTACTGCTGCTAAAATTTTAAATCCTTACACCACAACTTTAAAATCTTTGCTGATCCCTGGCTGGGGCCAAGTAAATCAGGAACGGTTGTGGGAAGCAGCAACATTCTATTTTGGCAGCTTGCATTTTTATTACAATGCTTTTTTTCATCTTTACCATTACAATAAGGGCCATTCCCGGCATCATTACAATGCGTTTCGCTGGAATTTGAATGCGGCTTTATTCATTCATTTTACAAATGTGATAGATGTAACTGATGTAGCCTTTCGCAAAAATCCAACTGGATGGCAGGGGGCGTTGTTTTCTGATAAGCCTTTAAAATCACCCTGGGGAGCAGCCCTGCGTTCTGCCATGTTGCCTGGCTGGGGGCAGATTTATACTCACTCTTACTGGAAAGCGGCCGGTTTCTTTTTAACCGATGTTTACCTTGCTTTTCGGGCGCATCAGGCCGATATTAAGTATCGCGCTACACGCAAGACCAAATATCGAGACGAGCGTTCTAAATATAGCTGGTATTTTGGCGCTGCCTATTTGCTAACCATGGCCGATGCCTACGCCAGCGCTTACCTTTACAAGTTTGATCAGGCCATGCAGCTGACCTTAATTCCAATGGTGGATTCAAACTTTCTGGGATTTCATGCTCAAATCAAGTTTTAAGTTAGTTCTTCTGGCAATTTTACTTTTAGCCTTTTGGCCTTTTAATGTGCATGGCGCACAGCCTTTTAAATCAGATTCAGTTAAATTTAAAGGACGTGATTTGTGGCTGGCGCCCGATAAAGGTTTGCATTTTTTAGGAAGCATGATGGTCACGGTGGCTGGCGCCAAAACCATGGAGCAGCAATTCGCCTGGCCGAAGTCCAAAAGCTGCAATTGGGCCATTGGCTTTTCGGTTTCACTTGGCATTGGCAAAGAATTGCGGGATGCCAGCCGTAAAAATAATTTCTTTTCATGGAAAGATTTGGTCGCAGATTGCCTGGGAACGGCTTTCGGGAGGTTATTGCTTGGAATCCACTAAAAAATATTTCGAATACCAGGGCATTATTCATGTGCATTCGGTTTTCAGTGACGGGACCCGGCCCATCCCGGAAATTGCCCAGATTGCCAAAGAAGTCGGCGTTGATTTTTTGTTGATTACAGATCATAATACCTTGCGTGGCAAGTTTGAAGGGTTTGAAGGCTGGTACGGTAATCTGCTGGTTGGCGTGGGTAATGAGATTAATGATGCGGAAGATAAAAACCATTACCTGGCCTTTGGTATTGACGATGAACTTGGCCCGACCATGAAGGCCGAAGAGTATGTTGAACGTGTGCATCAGTTAGGCGGACTGGGAATTATTGCCCATCCCGATGAATCGCGCAATCATATCTCAAAATATCCGCCATATCCGTGGACATTGTGGAATTCTGAACTGTTCCATGGCATTGAAATTTGGAATCAGATGTCTGAATGGATGGAAGGGTTGACGCATTTTAATAAAATCTGGCGCATCTGGCATCCCCGGCGTTCCATTGTTAGTCCAAAGCAAGAAACACTGGACCGTTGGGATGAATTGAACTTAAAACGTAAAGTGGTCGGTATTGGCGGTGTGGATGCTCATGGCTTTTTGCATCGTTTGTGGGGGCTGTTTTCAATCCGTGTCTTTCGCTACAAGGTTTCATTCAGAACCATTCGAACTCATGTGCTAACGGATGAACCAATCAATGTTGGTGAAGATGTACAAAGCGCTTTGCACAAAATTTATCAGGCAATTAAAGAAGCCCGTTGCTTTATTTCGCACAATTATCTGGGCCAGGCCAAAGGGTTTACCTTTGTGGCAAAAAATAGCGAAGGCATGGCTACCATGGGCCAAAGTTTGCCTTTGCGGCCAAACACGGTTTTTGAAGTCAATTTGCCCCGAGAGGCCAACGTTTTGTTGATTCACAATGGAAAACAACTGGCTGCTAAAAGGGGCAACAAAGTAGCTTTTGAAGCACCTGCAGCGGGCGTGTACCGCGTAGAAGTAAAATTGGATGAGCGTCCTTGGATTTATTCTAATAATATCCGGGTAACTGAGTGACAAAGTGACAAAGCAACGAAGTGATGTGGCCATGAATAGCTGACGGGTTGGCTATTTAGTAACTTTCGTTTGTTTGTGTTTC
Source organism: Caldisericaceae bacterium (assembly GCA_021160885.1). Lineage (GTDB taxonomy): Bacteria > Calditrichota > Calditrichia > Calditrichales > Calditrichaceae > Caldithrix. Next base: position 2,195 of record JAGHBR010000198.1, on the reverse strand, counting down.
ATCTTAATCTTACTTCGAGTAATGCCCAATGGCAGGCCTTGTGGGTAACGGGCAAACAGGGCAAGTTCTTCCCACTTATGATCCGGGTACTCCATGATAGGATCATGTGATCGTATTATTGATGTAACGGTTCCTCCGATAAGCCACATGGGAGCAGTGAATATAAAAAAGTAACCATTTACAAAAGGTGTTGCTAAAGTAGATAGAAAAGATAAGACTGCAATACTACCAGCATTCGAATTAAAAGCAACAAGCCGGGCAGATTTGACCTTGGCTTTGGCAATGACCGATAGTGTTTCACCTGCAATAAAAACAGAATCGTTACTTACGGCGATCAGTTCACCTGCCACCTCCTGATTGTCCAGTGTCTTTACTGTTATCCAGACGCCAAAAGCGTCGGTTTGCAAAGTGGCTGGTTGTTCCAGCCAGTTACGCTGCGCATGGGTCGCAGCACAACTTAACACAAGAAATACCGAGACGACTAATAATAATAAGGACTTAATTACTTTTTTCATAGCGGCTGTTCCAAAAACAATCTTCTATTTCTTTTTCAACTTTTTTGAACTGTGGAGCCAGGCGTTTTAACAGAGACCTGGGATTAAACCAGAGTTCGCTCAACAAATAGGGATTTTCTTCCTCGGTCCACTCCTTGCGAATCCATTCGAGATAATAGCCCCGGCTTTCGAGGAACAATTCATAATTGGGGGCGTTTTTAGGCAACTGATATTTTAGGGTGTAGCGGTCACCAGGCAGGGTCACCAACTGATTTAACGAGTCGCTAAGAAGAGTTAAAGCCCGTTGATCTATGACACCCTCCTTTAAAACCTGGTAAGGCTTTAAGCGCACAGGTTGAACGGGTTTAGATAATTTGGCAAGAGCCACGTAATCAATGCGCCAATTGCCTTTGGTCATTCTCAAGCGGATTTTTACCTTCCTTTTAGAAAGATGCCCCAGCTTAAGGAGATGAAAATCAATAGCCAATGGGCCATATTCATTAACTTTATCGACTACTTTCCAAATGCCAAATTTATTTTTCATCATGACATCGATGCCGCCTAAAATATTCAGAACATCATTAGCCTTTTTGCCCAGACGGCCGCGTTCTACCTGAGCCAGCCAGTAACCAACATCGTGCCCCATATAGGCAAAAGTTTGATAGAGCAGGTAAGTTGATAAAAGTGACTGGCGCGCACCAATTACCAGACCATATTTCCCTTCCGTTAAATCGTCGAATTCGATTTCAATGTACTCTTTGGCGCCCAGATAGCTGGAATCCGCTTCGCTGTAGCGTTCCATTCTGTCGGCATGCGATATAAGGTTGAGGCAACTTCCTTCGGGGGCGGTTGCTGCCGAAGGCGCGATTAACGAGCTACTTTCCCAGAAGTTACCTTTTGCATCAGCAAAGACACGCTGCCCGCTTGATCGCGGTACAGCCAGCAGATTTACATAACGCACTATGTGCGTTTCCAGCGCTTCATTGCGCATTTCGATTGCAAATTCATCTCCCTGGCTGGCAGCATGAAACAAAGCATCGATATCGCTCGCTTCAAGTGATGGGGCAATACTTGCGGAAAAACCTTCGGCATCGGGCTGTAAACTGTCGCCGTCCGAAATGTAAAAAGTGGGGCAGGAACCAAAACAGGCTTTGGGATTGGTAAGGCAATAGGCAGTAATGGCTACGGTAATGCCTGTAAAAACGGTCAAGGCGGTGGCACTTCCAGACTGCTTAAGCACATTGGTTTCAAAAAGAACTACAGAATCGACTCCTACCTGAACATTTCCCTGGAACAACTTTTCACGCCTGGCATTGAGTAAAACACCCTGGCCGGTGATTTTCCCTCTGGTGCTATCCATAGCCCAGTTTTGTAATATGTAAACATTGCCATTTTTCATGTGCATTTTAAGAAAAGGCGAAGATTTCATTTTTAATTCCAATTGCTTATTAGATAGCTTTTTAAAACGGTCTGCCGGCATTGATTCTCGCTGAATTTTTTTTAACATAGTACAACTAAGTAAAACCAAAACTAGCAGAATGGCCATTCTGGGAGTGGAAAGTTGGAATGACTTAGACATCAAATTCTCCTAAAGTATAAAGGCTGATTAAGATTTTAAGAGTACAAGCCTAAATTAAAACACAAAATTGTTGAAATCAACTATAGAAACAAATTTTTGAATCCTATGCCCTTAGCTTCAGC
>JAGHBR010000046.1 GCA_021160885.1 Caldisericaceae bacterium | reverse complement strand
GTTGACCAGAAGCAGACGCAGCTGACCATTCAGTTACGGGCAAAATTAGCTTTGAGCGAACCGCAAATTGATCCGCTGACGGTGGCCAATACGGGGCTCCTTTCACAGGGACAGCAGCTAACCATATCATTGAAACCGATCTATTCACCGGTTAATAGTTCTTTGAAATATGCAGACTTAAAGGGCACGGGCAGTATTGCTCTGGATACGACGATTTTAAAACAGGGCTTTACTCTGGTAGCAGGCACTCAGGTTACACAAACCTTCTCAGACACGGGCCAGGTTTTAAGCTGGACCATCAAAGCGCCTTACGAGATTTTAACAGCTAGCTTGAATTTTAATTTTGATCAGCCTCCACTGGATGCCAACCTTAACCAACCAGTTGATTTAGACAAGGATTTAAGCAAAATTGCCATTCCAATTCGCGTGCGCCAAAAGACCATTACAATTTCGACAGAACCGCTGGATATTGCAGACACCAGCCTCACAAAAGCCCAGAGTAATGTACCGCTGATGTCCGTCGTGGTTTCGAATAAGGAGTTCGACGACCTATTGCATGTCAGTGGTTTAACGTTTGCCTTTTACGGAACCAATGATGTGCCCGATGCCAGTAATCTGCTTTCGAACCGGGCGTTAATACAAATGATAAAATCCATTAGAGTGATTGACTACACAGATTATCAGGGAGTTGCCAAACCAACGGTTACCTATGCGGATTTTGTTTTAACCGATTCCAGCGCCAATCCGTTGCAGATTCATTTCGATCCGGTGGCAGACATTGCGCCGAAATCGGAAGCCAAATTTATGGTGGTGGCCGATTTCCAGAACAATGTGGTAAACCGTATGTTCCGAACCCAGCTACAGGGAGTTCAGGCCTACGATTTCGATCCCGAAAAACCATTGAAAACAGCCGATACCCAGGGCAATAGTTTAACGGAAAGCACAGAGCTAATCTCAAAACCATTCACTCTGGTTTCGACCGATCCCAAAGAGGCTTTTGGCAACTTTCCGAATCCTTTTGGGCGGCAACATCCTTACACGAATATTGCCTTTTTGTTAGAGCAGAATTCAAATGTTGAAATCAAAATTTTTACTTTAACCGGAGAACTGGTCTGGAGTAAAAGCCTGACCGGATTACAGAGGGGATTTTACGACCGGCTGGTTCAATGGGATGGCAGAAATGATAAAGGACAACGCGTTCTGAATGGCGTTTACCTGTGTACCATTGATATTAAACCGTTGGGCGGAGGCGCCAGCAAACGGTACATTACAAAAATTGCCTACATTAAATAAAGAAAATGGTGTGACATGATGAAAAGAATCTTAAATAAAGGCAAAGTAGTTTTAGGTTTAGTGATCATTGTCCTTTTTGCCGGAGACCTTTTTGCCCAGCAGGGGCAGGGCGGCACGGAAAGCAATTTAAGCATGGGTTTTGGTGCGCGCGCCTTTAGTGTGGGGCGGGCTTTTACCGCGCTTGCAGATGATCCGACTGCTGTTTTCTGGAATCCGGCCGGTCTGGAATTTGTTTACCAGCAAAGCGCCACTTTTTTCCACACCTCTTTGTTTGAAGGCACCAATTACGATTTTTTAGGCTATGCTTTTCCTACCTTGAATTTGGGCACTTTTGGCCTTGGCGTTGGAAGGATCGGCATTGGAGGAATTCACCAGACCGATGAATTTAATACGCAATTAGGTACTTTTTCCTGGGAAGAATATCACGGCTTCTTTTCATATGCCAAAAAATTGCCGTACGATCTCAGCGCCGGCATGACCATCCGTTTGGTACGTCGGGCCTGGAACGGTCTGGTCGATTCCGGCAACCTGGTTGATATGGGCGTGGGAATGGATCTGGGCTTGATGTACCGCCCGCAGATTTTTACCAATGTTCTTTTGCGCGACTGGTCTGTCGGGTTGAATGTTCGTAATCTTTTCCCGCCCCAGGTAAAGGAAGGCGAAAATGTTGATGAATTTCCGCTCTCTGTCCGTCTGGGCTTTATGCGACGCATTTTATTGAAAGGCGTAGGTAATCAGTTCAATCTGATGTTTGATCTTGATTATTCGCAAAAACGCGATTTGAGAATTCATTTTGGTACAGAATACAAATTTCGTAATTTAGCCATGGTGCGTTTGGGAATGGACGGCAGCTCGCCAACTTTTGGCGCCGGATTGCAATACAGCATTTTTCAGATCGATTACGCTTTCTCTTCCAGCCCTTACAGCAATGTATTTTCCAGCGTGCACCGTTTCTCGATTTCATTGAGTTTTGGCCCAACGCGTGATGACTTAATGAAACTGGCCGAAGCACGTAAAAAAGAAGAAGAAGCAAAATTGATTGCGGCCATTCGGGAAGCAGATCGGCAAAAAATGATTAAACAGCATCTGGAACAGGCCGATAAATTTTTTAATGAGGGCCAGTACTTAGATGCGATTGTTGAATATCAGCAGGTTCTCAGTTACGACGCTTTTAATCAAAAAGCCAAGGTCATGCTCGATTCGGCCGATGCACTGCTTCAGAAACGGTTGGATGATGAACGCCAAAAAGCAGTCCAAACAGCTTTAGATAAAGAAAGAGCAGAAAGTGACCGACAATTCATACAGGAGCATTTTGAAAAAGGAAGAACGTACCTGAATAACAATCAATTTACTCAGGCATTGATAGAATTTAATCTGGCGCTGGAAAGGGCGCCAGACGATCCTACGATTCTGGAAGCGATTAAGACCACAAAGCGGCGACTTAATGAGGAGCTGAATCGGTTGGTAACTAAAATTCGCCAGGAATTTAGAAAAGGCAATTACTCGGAAGCCTTGCGCCTGGTAGGCGAAGCACGCTTATTAGGTGGCGATAATCAGGCTTTGCAGCAGGAGATCGAAACCCTTAGCCAGCGGATTAAGGTACAGGAAACAATTCAACGTGGACTTAGTTTCTTTGAATTGGGAGAATACGACCTGGCTTTAAAAGTTTTTGAAGAAGCTTTGCAGTTGAATCCGGAAAATGAGTTGGTTAAGCAGTATTACGAAAAAGCGAAGATTGAAGCTCAAAGTAAGCAGGAAGAACTGGATCCGGCCGCTGAGAAAAAATTTCTACAGGGAGTGGATTTGTTTGTTAAAGGAAAATATCAGGAAGCCATCGATGTTTGGCAGGAAATTTTGAAAGATTATCCGTACAATAAAAAAGTGTTGACGGCAATCGAAAATGCCCGAGAGCGTTTAAAGAAGAGTAAGTAAACCGGTTAGATCGATGTTTAAAAACGTAAAAAAAGAAGAGATTACTATTCCCGCGCAAATGAGTTATTTAACTCAGGTGCGCGATTTTATCGAACGGATCGGTAAAAAATACAAATTTGATGATAAGATCATAAATTCGTTTAAATTGGTGGTTGATGAAGCCTGCACCAATATCATTCGGCATGGTTACCGTGACTATAAAAATGGTGAAATCACTTTAAAAGCCATCATCAGGCGTTTGAGTTTAACCTTTATCATCATCGATCAGGGCGCCAGCTATGATCCGCGTCAGGCTAATACGCCCGACCTGGACAAATACATTAAAATTGGCAAAAAAGGCGGCCTTGGCATTTTAATGATGCGCAAATTGATGGACGACATGCAATATGCCGTTACCGAACGGGGGAATGAGCTACGTTTAACCAAATTCCGTGAACAAACTCATGAACCGGCTCTGTTGGAAAAGTGGCACGCTTTAAATATGAAAACCAAGTACTCCATTGTGGCCAGCATCATCTTTACAATTATTGCTTTTCTATTTTTTGTTCCCATTTATTACAATACAGAATCCAATATTAAAGAAAATATTTACACATTGTCGGCCACGGCCGGGGAAGCCCTGGCTGCCAATATTGTTGATGATCTGTTAGCTGAAAATTCAGCCATTCTGTTCGAAAAAGCCTACAAAGTGCGCCAGAGCCATCTGTCTTTTATTCAGGAGGTTTTTGTTACTGATACGGCTAAAACCATTCTAGCCTGGAGCCGCCCAGAAGTGATTTACCCTTTTAAGAAGATTAAGTTTAACAAATTACTCTCGCAACAGCCTGACACCATCCAAAAGGCGGTGCGGCTGCCCTATGTTGTCAACGATACTCTTACGGTCAGTGATTTAGCCATCCCAGTGATGATGGGCAATGGCCAGCAATTGGGCGAAGTGCATGTATGGGTTAATGAAAACACATTAAATGATCTGGTACAACAGCGAAAAATCCGATTAATCATCTATTTAATCATTATTTTGATTTTCGGTTATATTCCCATATTTTTGCTGATTCATAAAATTTTAGAGCCTTTCCACAGTCTGGCTGACTGGGTACGTCAGGTTGTACACGGAAAAGTTGATCAGGATGAAATCGATATCGATGCTTCGGACGAAATTGGGGAAATTGCTCAGGCCTTTAATGAAATGACGAACAAATTCCGTGAGGCACAGATTACCCTGGTAGAACAGCAAAAATTGCAGAAGGAACTGCAAGTTGCCCAGGAAATTCAACAAATGCTGCTGCCCAGTGATTTCCCGAAAGTGGAAGGTTACGACATTGCTTCCTATTACGAAGCGGCCAAAGAAGTGGGCGGCGATCTTTTCGATTTTGTTGAAGTAGATGATGACACAATCGGTATTTGCGTGGCCGATGTTTCCGGTAAAGGTGTGCCGGGCTCGATGATTATGACCATGATCCGTACTGCTCTACGGCTTGAAGCGCGCGGAAACAAAAATCCGGCAGATGTTCTGGCCCGGGTGAATGAGTTTGTGGTTGATGACATGAAACGCGGCATGTTTGTAACCATGTTTTACGTGGTGCTCGATTCGAGAAACCGTGAAATCCATTTTGCCAGCGCTGGCCACAATCCGATGATTTTGTACCGAAATTCCACTAAACAGACTTACTACTTAAATCCGCCGGGTTTTCCGGTCGGTATTCAGTTACCAGATCCTGGTCTTTTCAAACGCACCATCAAATCTGAATCCATTCGTTTACGCGAAGATGATATCCTTGTGCTCTACACCGATGGTGTAACAGAAGCCATGAACCGTAAACGTGAGCTTTTCCGCGAAGAGCGCTTTTTAAACACTATTCGACGAAATGCTCATTTAAGCGTGGCAGAGTTTATCAAAACCATTAACAAAGAGCTGAAAGAATTTACCGGCGGCGCGCCTCAGAACGACGACATTACCGTTGTTGCCATTCGCGAAAAAATGATGCCAAGCGAAGTAATCATTAAGACTCAGCAGGAATTAAAAAAGCTTATCGATTCAGGCATGAAGGTCAAACACGCCCTGCAGAAGCTGAAGGTTTCGCCGGCTCATTACTACCGTTATAAAAATATTGTCGAAAGCAAGGGCATTGGCGCCTTAAAAGAATTTCTGTCTGTAATGGACGATCCCATTGAAAAAAAACATTTAAGCATCGAGGTTAAGACCAAAATTTACGATATTGTACGTAAGCATCCCGAGTTTGGCCCCAGGTTGATTGCCTATGAATTGCGAAAAGATGAATATGGCAATATTAAGGTCGATCCGGACCGCATTTATGACGAGCTTGTCAGAATGCGTTTGAACACCGAAGAACTCCGAAAACAGTGGATCAAAAAAGGTGGTACGCGTCCTCTTAAACAACCGGGTACGCCTCTGCTTACGCTCGATGGTCAGGTGATTCTCGATTTTGAATCCAGCGCTCAGGTGATTGCTAAACGCAGGGGGACCACTTTGGCCACGCCTCCGGAAATGACCTCAACTGAAGACAAACCTTTGAAGAAAACCATTCAGATGGTCAGCAGCGAAGAGCCGAAAGAAGAAGTTTCGGAACCGGAAGCTGATACGAAACCGGTTGAATCTGAAACAAAACCGGAATCTGCGCCTGAAAAAGAGTTAGCTGCTGAAGAAGCAAAACCGGAACAGGAAGAACCTGTAAAAGAAGATGTAAAAGAACAGGTTGAAGAAACAACAGTTGAAACAGTGCCGGCCCAGGCTGAAGAGGCCCAACAGCCGGAAGAATCGCCTGAAGCCGAAAAGACTGAAGTTCAACCAGGCCAGGAAGTAGAAGAACAAGCGGCTTCTCCAGAAACGTCCACAGAGAAATTAGCAGAAGATGTGGAAGAACCAGTGGTTGATAAAGAAACAACTACATTTGATGTCGAAACTCTGGTCGAGAGCGAAAAATCAGTGGAAATTGATCTTTTGCCGGAACTGGAAAAAATGGAAGATCCGTCCGACATTCTGTTAACCCCTGGCCAGGAAGAACCCGTTTCCGCAGGTAAAGAACTAATCGGTAACGCTTATTCTGCTGCTGAATTGCGCAAAATTATGATGGACAAATACAAAAGTGAAAAAGCAGAAGAGTTTTTCAGCCTGGTAAAAGACGATTACGAACAGATTATTCAAATATTAACGGAAGCTACGAGCAATGGCCATTTATCTAAAGCCATAAACAAAGTAAACATCTTATTAAAAATAATTAAAACTCATCCGATGTTATCCAATAGTGACATGCAGGCCGTAAAACAGCTGTTTGTGGAGATGCATAATCTGTTTTCGTTGTACAAATTACATTTTGAAGAGCTGGAGAGGGAAGAAATTAAAAAAGGAATAAAAGATATATTGAATTATCTCAAAAATAATAATATATTTAAAACTTATGATAAATTAATTGAGTCAATCAACACAGTGGGAATAATGAATTTTCAATTATCTCGTTCTTTTAAGAAAAAACAAATTTCTGCCGACAATCCTCTGAGTCGATTAAAAGAGCAATTAAAAAATAAAAAAATAATATCGGATGACGCGATATTAGGGCCAAAATCAGAATAATGTTGGCCATGGCCAAAGGAGGAATCAATGGAAGGTATTCAAGTTTCAACTGAAGTAGCAGGTAGCCGGAACCATATTTCCATTATTAAAGTTGGTGGTTATATTGATACCACTACCGCGTCTGAATTAGAAAGAGCACTTGATTCCCTGTTAAAACAAGGTCGATTTAATATTATTGTCGATCTTGGTAATGTGGATTACATTAGTAGTGCCGGTTGGGGTATTTTTATCAGTGAAATCAAATCCATCAGGGAAAATGGCGGAGACTTGAAGCTGGTGCGCATGGTGCCGGATGTTTACGAGATTTTCGAACTTTTAGAGTTCCACCATATTCTCGATGTTTATGATTCCATTGATGAAGCGATCAATAAATTTGAGATGGTTGAGAGTGGAGAAGCCGCCGCTAAACAACCAAAGCCGCAGACCAAGCCAGAACCCAGCCCAACAACAGCTTCGGAACCTGATAAACATACTGCCGCTCAGCAAGCGGTCGAAAAGCAGGAAGAACAAACGGTTGAGCTGGCCAATTTAAGCCTGGAAGACAAAATTAAAGAGATCGTTAAAGAAGATCCCGGTCTTGGCGCTTACGGAATTAAAAAGCAATTGAATACGGAAAAATATGGCTTTACTAAAGTGGGTTGGTTTAAAGTGCGCTCCATTCTGGCCAAATTGGATCTAAATTCCAAGTCTAAGCGTTATCAATTTGCAATGAGTTCAAATTAAACAAGGAAGTACGTATGACAACTATTTTGGAAATTGCTTTAATTTCTATTGTAACGGCGTCTACTATTGCAAACTTTTTTGGTATTCCAGGGAATGTACTGATTGCTCTGGGAAGCCTGTTTTACGCGATTTCTACCGGATTTACCGAATTTTCTTTTGGTTTTGTTTTAACTATTTTCGGGGTCATGCTTCTTTTTGAAGCCCTTGAATTTTTACTGATCTCTTTTTCAGCTCAAAAATACGGTTCCTCCAAATGGGGCGTGGCCGGAGCTATTGTCGGTGGAGTTTTAGGCGCAATTTCCGGCGCCTTTTTTACGCCGGTAATGGGTGGAATAGTTGGGTCTTTCATCGGTGTCTTTTTAGGTACTTTTACCGTAGAATTCATTAGAAATTCCAGTTTAAAAGGCGGGCTTAAGGCTGCCTATGGCGCTTTTTTAGGTCGCATTGGTGGTTTGAGTATTAAAATTATTGGGGCCGTTACTCTGAGTATTATGGTTATTATTCGCCTTTAAGATAATCTTGTTAAGTATTACGTTTTACCTTAATTTATCCCGAAATGTACAGACATTTCGGGATTTTTTATGTTTAAAAAGACGATCGCGCTTTTATTTTTTGTAAATCTTGTTTTCGGGCAAATGGTAACGCCCGTACGCATTCATTATTCCGGTGGCGGCGATTGGTACGGGAACAAGACAACCTGGCGTAACATTTTAAGCCGTGTACGTCAGGAATTCGATATTGAAGTGGCCAGACGCGAAGTGGCCCACCGCATTACGGATCCTGAATTTTTCCAGTACCCTATTGCCTACATTGCAGGACACGGTAATATCCGCTTTTCAGACCAGGAAGTACGGTTACTGCGCAAATATCTCATCTCTGGCGGCTTTCTGTTTGCCGATGACGACTATGGCATGGATGCTTCATTCAGGCGGGAAATGAAAAAAGTTTTCCCTGAGCTCAATTTTGTTGAACTCCCCTTTTCACATCCAATTTATCACATCTATTACCAGTTTAGCCATGGCCTGCCAAAGGTTCATGAACATGCCGGAGGCCCGCCTAAAGGCTTTGGTCTCTTTTACCAGGGCCGATTGGTTTGTTTTTACAGTTGGAATACGGATATCAGCGATGGCTGTGAAGACGCGGAAATTCACGGAGATCCTCCAGACATCAGGGAACAGGCTCTGAAAATGGCTGTGAACATTTTTTTGTACGCATTGTTGAATTAAAATGTTGAAGGTTTGAAAATCGTTTAACAACAAAAATTTTTGAATAACAGTAGACAATCATAAATCTTTTTTAGATATGAATTTTAGTGTTAATGACTATTTTGTCCGACTTCGTAACAAAGTAAGGTGATGTATTGATTAAGTTCCTTTGGAATGTATGTTTGCAGGTATTTAGGTTTTAAATTATGGTCGAAATGTTCATTCGTAGAATTTACCGTTTTGGAAAACGCTATTTCGGTTTACTGGCATTGGCCTCGGTTTTAAGATTTTTAACGGCGTTGTCCATCTTGTGGCTTAGCGTGAGTTTAGCCGATGATTTTTTCTATTTTTCAGAGGTGACACGCTGGGGCTTGTGGGTAATCAACTTGACAGTGATCGGCTGGCTTTCTTTTAAACTGGTTTTGCTACCTGTGAAACGCTACTTTAAAATAAATCCTGATAGTGATCTTTCTGAAATAGCCCGCATGTTGGGCAAAATTTTTCCTGAAATAGAAGATGATCTGCTTAATGCTTACCAGCTGGTAAAACGTCATCATGAAAATAATATTTCTGACGAGCTGAAAGAAGCCGCGGTACGCCAGATTGTTACCCGATATCAGAACTACGACCTTAACAAGGCAATTCATTTTAAAACCCTGTTCCCTGAATGGAGATGGGCTATTGCGACTGGAATTATTTTATTTTTGATGATCGGTTTGCGGGGTAATGACCTTTGGCATGCCACCTTACGTTTGCTTAATCCGGGTAATGCTTACGCCGCCATGCCGAATTTTCAGTTTTTTGTCTCGCCACAGGATACTACTGTTGTTAAGGGCGACGTTTTAAAAATAGATATTAAATATCAGGGCCCCAAATTGGCAAAATGTTTTTTGCTCATCGAACAAAATAGAAAGGAACATTTAAGCCAGTGCCAGGGAAGCGGCAATCATTTTTTTGCTCAGTTACAGAATGTTCAAAAGCCCTTTTATTTTCAGGTTGCAGGTGAACCACTCATTAAAAAAGGTCTTGAATCATTGCTGAAATCGGAAAAATACCGGGTCAGGATTGTTACCTTGCCATTTGTTAAAATTTTGGATGTAACGGTTCAACCGCCAGTTTACACAAAATTAACAGAGCAAAAGTTAGAACGAAATATCGGAGATGTTCAGGCCTTAAAAGGTTCTAAAATTAAATTGCGGGTGGTTAGTGAAAATCCGTTGAAACAGGCTGAAGTTGTTTTTAGTACAGGTGACACGTTGCACTTAAAGGTAGAAGAGCGGCTGGCCACTGGACAGTTTATTTTGAAAAAGACGGCCTCCTATTTCATTTCACTCCTGGATACTGCTGGTTACCGGAACCGAAATCCTATTCATTACCAGCTTTCATTACTCGAAGATTACAGCCCTTTAGTAGAGATAAGCCGGCCCGGAGAAGACTTAGAACTTACGCTGGATTCTCGGCTACCCATTGAAATAGAAGCGCGCGATGATTTTGGCATCAATAAAGTTCGTCTGGCCTATCAAATTGTTCACCAGCCTGCCCGTGGCGATTCCTCCTGGCAGTTTGTCTCCCTTGCATTGCCTTCTTTAAATCAGAAACAGCTTACTTTGCATCATTTGCTCGATTTTAACACCTTTCCATTGGCCTTTGGCGATCTGTTTAAATACTATGCCCTGGCTTATGATAATAACGCAATCGATGGTCCGGGAAAAGGTGTCAGTCGCGTGTACACGGTGCGTTTTCCTTCTATTGAGGAAGTTTTTCAGGCGGTTGATGAAAGCCAGCAGGAAAGTGTAGATGATCTGGAAGATGTGGCAAAGGAAGCAAAAGCATTAAAGGAGAGCCTGAAAAAAATTGAGCGGGAATTGAAACAATCGAAAAAACTGGACTGGGAGAAAAAGAATCAATTAAGTCAGGATATTGAACGACAGAAAAAATTGCAGAAGAAAATTGAACAAATTCGCAAAGAGCTGGAAAAAGCCGTTAAAAAATTAGAACAAAATGATTTAATCAGCGAAGAGCTTTTGCAAAAATACATGCAATTACAGGATTTGTTTCGCGAGGTGTTAACTCCGGAATTGGAAGAAGCTTTAAAAAAGCTGAACCAGGCGCTGGAAAAGAGCGCCAATCAAAAAGAAGTACAAAAGGCTTTAACGGAGTTCCGGCTTAATCAAAAAGCCTTTGAAGAACGAATCGAACGAACCATGGAATTACTAAAGCAGGTACAGTTAGAGCAAAAGATGGAAGAGCTGGTTAAAAAAGCCGAAGCGTTGTACAAACAGCAGCAGAAAATTTCCGAGCAATTGAAAGATCAGCAAAATCTGGATGCCTCTCAAAAAGAGAATTTATTACAACAACAAAAAAAGCAGCAACAGTTACGCGACCGTTTGCAGTTTGATTTGCAAGAGATTCAGAAAAATCCACTACTGGCCAAATACCCGGAAACGAGCAAACAACTTGATTCGTCCTTAACACAAATCAGTGATGAACAGCTGAAACAAACCATGGAAAGTTTACAACAAAGTATTCAACAATCCGCCATGCAACAGGCACAAAATCAGTCGCAGCAATTGCAGCAACAGTTTCAAAAAGTGGCCGGTAGTTTACATCAGGCCTATCAAAAATTGCAAAACCAAAGCAAACAGCGCATTGCACAAAAAATGCAAAAATCGTTGGAACGCTTATTGCAGCTTTCTCAGGCACAGGAACAATTACGTCGAAAAACACAGCGAACTTCGCAACTCAGTGAACAATTCAATCAGATCATTCGTCAGCAAGGGCAATTGAATGAGAATCTGAACAAAGCGATTTCCGATATTGTACAACTTTCCAAAGAAACTTTTTTGATTCAGCCGCAGATGAGTCAAAGTCTGCAAAAGGCGGTCCGGAGCATGAATCGGGCCTTGCAGCAATTGAGCGAGCGTTTTAAGAACAGCGCCATGCAATCGCAAATGCAGGCCATGGCGGCCCTTAACCAAAGCGCCGGGCAAATGATGAAATCGCAACAACAGCTGGCCGGTAGTTCATCGGGCACCGGGTTCGAGCAATTTTTGCAACAACTGCAACAAATGGCTGGTCAGCAGGGACAAATTAATGGCCAGACAATGAATCTTTTCGGTCAGGGCAATCAGGGCAAATTGACTCTTCAGCAGCAACTGGCCATGCAGCGCCTGGCGACACAACAGGCTGCTTTAAAGCAGGCCCTGGAAAACCTGAATCAAAAAATGGGCGAACGGCAAGATATTTTAGGGCGACTGGGGCAGGTGGCTCAGGAAATGGACAAAGTGGTCAAGGATTTGCTCAACAAAAACATCAGCCGCAAAACCATTGAGCGCCAGCAGCGGATTTTGTCCCGTATGCTCGATGCCCAAAAATCCATCAGAGAAAGAGAATATTCAAAAAAGCGCAAAGCCGAGCGGGCTAAAAAATACCTGGCCCGCGATCCCCGAAAGTTGGGCAATGTTTACGATCTTAAATTAAAACAACTGCAAGATGCTATGCGAAACGCCCTGCAACAGGGGTACAACCGCGATTATCAGTTGTTAATAGAGGCTTATTTTAAACGTTTACTGGAACAATACCAGCAGCAACAGCCTACTAACTGAGAAAGGGAAAAACAGAATGCGTCTGTGGGCAGTGATGTTCTTGGTTTTAATATTTTACTCTTCTGTTTTTGCTGAATTAATCTTTAAACAACAATATCAATTTAGTCACGGAAAAATTGTAGTTACGACCAGCGGATTCAATGCTGAGCGACCCAAAATTACTCTGGTTTTAAGCGGCGGTGGTGCGCGAGGGATTGCCCATATTGGTGTAATCAAAGCTCTGGAGAAGTACAACATTCCAATTGACTTGATTGTTGGAACCAGCATGGGTAGCATAGTGGGCGGTCTCTACGCTTCAGGTTATTCAACTGATGAAATCCTGAAAATATTGAATTCCATTTCTTGGGACGAGATTTACCAGGACAAAACGCAACGCACGGCCCTGTTTTTAGGACAAAAGGGGGACCAGGACCGTTATCTGATTAATATTCGTTTTAAAAATGGCATGCCCTTTATTCCAGTGGCTATTTCACCAGGTCAAAAAATTTTAATGACCCTGACAGACATCATTTTGCAGGCCCGTTACCAGGCAACTACAAGTTTTGATCATTTAAAAATTCCTTTTCGGGCAGTTACTACCGATTTGGTAAGCGGCCGAACTGTGGTTCTGAAAAGCGGTAACCTGGCCGAAGCTATTGACGCTTCCAGTAGCATTCCCTTGCTATTTGTGCCCATTGAAAAAGATTCAATGTTGCTGGTAGATGGCGGTTTAAAATCAAATCTGCCTGTCCATGTGGCTCGTTCCGAAGGGGCAGATATTGTCATTGCTGTTGATGTTACTTCTCCTTTACGTAAGAAAAATGAAATCAATGCTCCCTGGCAAATTGTCGATCAGGCTACAACCATCATGGCCGAGCTGGAACGGAAGATTGAAAGGGAATATGCGGATGTATTAATTGAACCTAAAATTGGTTCACGGCGTAATGATGACTATTCCGATCTTGAAAAACTGGTTCAGCAGGGCTTTGAAGCCGCTACGCAACATATCGCTGAAATACGAAGGTTAATCGGTCAAAAAAAGCGGAAAACAAACCGAAAAATTTTCATAAAGAAAATTCTTTTTAACCAGCCCAGGCTTGAAGCAGCACAATTGCTCCGCTTTCGTGCGCTGGAAAATAGCTGGCAGAGTTTAGAACAAATTCTGGAATCGGTGCAACAAATTACCGAAACAGGCAAATACCGTCAAATTGCGGTTTTTGCTGATACTTCAGTTGATTCAGTGCAATTTTTAATTAAGTTAGAGAAGTTCCCTGATATTAGAAGCCTTAAGTTTGAAGGTTTAAAAGAAAAAGACGAACCAACGCTAAGGTCGTTAATGTTATTGCGTGAAAAGCGACCTTTGAATATTGCTTTTCTTCGGGAAGATTTAAAGCATATTACGGACTTGTATCGGGATGATGGTTTTTCTTTAATGCAAGTAGATAGTCTTTTCTGGAATGGAGAAAACCAAACGCTGACCATCCACATTAATGAAGGTCTGGTCAGTGATATTGAAATTTCGGGCAATGAAAAAATAAGAGACTATGTTATTGCCCGTGAATTCGGCCGGCAAAAAGGCAAAGTCTTTAACTGGAAAAACATTGCCCAGGCTATTCGCAATGTTTATGCTACCCAATTGTTCGAGCGTGTAACGGTGGATATAGTTGAAACGAAGCCTACCTATCGCCTGATTGTAAGAGTCAAAGAAAAATCGATCATGGTCATGCGTCTGGGCGGAAAGTACGATACCGATCGTAAAGCGCAAATTTATCTTGAGTTTGGAGATGAATCTTTACTGGGACTTGGTGTAAAGGCCATGTTCGTTGGCCGTTTTGGCAACAGGGATGGCAAATTGGGCTTTAAACTGAGAGACGACCGTATTTTTACCACCTACCTGACGTTTGATTTACAAGGCTATTACACCTGGCAGATTAATCCTATCAAAAATCCAGACGGCAGCTCTGGCAGCTACCGGGAAGAACGACGAGGTGCTCGTTTTCAGGTGGGACAACAACTCAAAAGGCTGGGACAATTTATTGTTGAACTACGCCATGAAAACGTAAAGGACATGGTACAGGAGGGAAGCTTTGCCTATCCGCAAAATATTGAATTGCGAACTTTTGCGGTAAGAGCCGTGGCAGATAAACGTGATCGGATCGATTTCCCTACCAGAGGTATTAACAATTACTGGGCCTGGGAATCGGGTAATAAGTTGGTTTTAGGCAGCACGGAGCCCTACACAAAAATTTTTGTTAATTTGGAAGGCTATTACACTTTTAAAAATCGCGCCACCTGGCACATCCGAACATTTTTTGGCGTTGCCGACCGTAGCTTGCCTTTTTCAGAAAATTTCAGACTGGGGGGGCTGCATGAGTTTTATGGACTTTATGAAAATGAATATTTTGGTCGGCAATTATTTTTATTGAGTGGTGAGTACCGGATAAATCTTCCATTAAAAGAATTTATTAGTAATAATATTATATTCAGGAATTTTTACCTTTCGGTCAGGTATGACTTTGGCGGCATCTGGCCCGATCCGCAACTGGTCTTTTCTTCAGAAGATTTCTTTTCCGGTATTGGAACAGCTCTGGAAGTTGATACTGTTTTAGGACCTTTGAAATTTGCTGTTGGCCATTTAACCAGCGGACGAACGATTGGCTATGTTTCCCTTGGGCTTCATTACTAATGCAGCATAGCCGCAACCCCAAAAAACAATATCTTAGAAGTTCAATGAGTTTGAAAATTTTGGCACGCTAAAGCGTGTCATCTTTTGAAGGAAGTTTTCTAAAATTCGCAGCCAGTGGTCTCAGGGAATGTTGAATTTTTAATTTTGAATGTATTTTGCATCGATACAGTCGACGCACTCCAAAGTGATTCAATTCAATTTTCGATCCAGGCCGAAGATTAGAAAATTCGAATTTCGAAATACGAAATCCCCTTCCACATTTCCGGTGACGGGGGAAATTAAAAAGGGCATGTCACTGTTGCCTAAAATAAATCCGATAAAGAGTTTTTTGCATCGAGACAGTTGATGCACTCCAAGGTATCTCCTAATTTTAACTCAACTCGGGTTTTGCCCCATCCCGACCTCGGCTTCGCCTCGGCCACCATTCCCTGCCAACAGGGAAAGGCAAAGGTTTCACGTTTAAAGGTAAATTCTTACAGAACAGCACTGCGGTTTTCCCTTCACTTTGACAAAGGGAAGGGAGTAAGAGGGATAGGTATTTAACCACTCCAAGCAGTACTTCCTTACCCTTAACCCTTATACTCTTACACCCTTAAACCCTTAACGAACCATGCTACAATCATCTTTAAATTATTTAGGGCAAGTGTGAGTTGATGTGGAATTCAGAGGTTCCCCCTTGGCATTAATTTTGGGCAGGCTAAATTGTGTGATTCTTAGAAAAAAGGGCTTAATTAAGATCAGTTAAATAAGGGCTGCTCTTTTTTTGTTGTTGCACAACTTCTACATCCATTGCGCAGCGAAAGCCCAAAAAATTAAACGTGCATTGGGGCGGGTACCAGGTGCGAAAAGTGGTACGTAAGTATTCGCCGCTACGATTCCAGGAACCTCCCCTGATCACTTTGTAATTGCCTTTAGCCGGACCGGTTGGATTTTCAGCAGGAGATTGGGAGTAATAGTGGCTATCATACCAGTCGGCACACCATTCTAAAACATTTCCCTCCAAATCGTAAATTCCAAAAGGATTTGGAGGAAAGTAACCAACAGGCGAAGTGTAAGGAAAACCATCTTCGTAATTATTGAGCACCGTCCGACGATACTCTTTTTGAAACAATGAAAAATCTGCAATATTTCCGTATGACTTAATGTAAGCCCGTTCTACCTTGAGCGGATATGATAAATTTTTGCCCCCTGCTCTGGCTGCATATTCCCATTCTGCTTCTGTAGGGAGACGTTTGCATGCCCATTTTGCGTAAGCCCTGGCATCGTACCAGCTTACATTGACGACCGGATGGTTGTCTGAATTCCAGAATGGTTGAATGGGCATGCGTCTGCCGGTGGCAACACAAAAGCGGCGATATTCTTCCACAGTGACCTCGTATTTGTCTAAATAAAATGATTTAACATAAACTTTATGAACAGGGCGTTCATCCGCCTTTTGTTTGGAACCCATGGCAAACCATCCGCCGGGAATTAATATCATTCCGTTTATTTCTTCAGGAATTGCCGGCTCATTATGAGTTTCTATGCGGTCAACGGGTTTTTTACTAAAAAAATCAACTTTGGATTGACAACTGAATAGTAAAATAGTTAACAAAATTATCAAGCAATTAAAGCTTTTAAACATTCATTTCCCTCTTTTTAAATACTTTTATTATTTTAATCGAAGAAAGTAGCACAAACTTGACGAAGAAAAAGAAAAATGGTAAAAAAAAGCCCTTCTCTTTTGAGAAGGGCGAAGCGTGTAGTGTTTGGTTTAAGGTCTTTGGGGTTGATGTTTGGGGCCAGGTTTCATGCGACGCATCATTTTGGCACGTCCGGCTTTGCGGAGTTTAGGGCCAGACAAATATATTGAGTCAAATTTCTTCTTCTGCTCATCGGTTAATAGTGAACGAATCTTGCGCTGATTTTTTGCCTTCTCGAGCGCCATTTTTAATTTCAGGTCATGAATTTTCTGCAATTGCTTTTGCAATTGACTTTCAGAGACCTTTTCATCGATGACCATCAGACGAAAGTCTTTTTCCAGTTTTTGCAAATCACCCTGCATGGAAAGCATCTTTTTCTGCATTTCCAGATGCAGGTCTTCGATTTTACTGCGTTGTTCATCAGTTAAATTAAGCGCTTTGAACATTTGCAGGCCAGGATGTCCCTGTGTCGCTGCCATTGGTCCTGGCCCTGGTTGAGCAAAAATGCTGCCGATAAACAACAGACTGACAACCGTGATGGCTAAAATTCTTTTGGTTAACATAAGTAACCTCCCTTATTTGGTTAAACATTTTAATTTGAATTCGTTTATTAATTGTTCAACAATCGTGCCAAAAGTTAAATGTTGTAAATAATAGGTAATAGACCAGAAAAATCCTGAAAATATTCCTAAACTGCCGAACGGGCTCGACGAAATTGCCGAATCAGTAAAGTATGAATTAAAAGATTGCTCGCGGATTCCAAAAAATTACGCAGAAAAATCGTACAGTCCAATGAAATAGACCTCTTTATCTGGCGATCATACACAGAAAGGTAAACACTCATTTAAAATAAATTTTTTACCTTAGCGTTTAACTCTTATACCCTTAAACTCTTAACGTTTAGAAATTCCGTATTTGGCCATTTTGTAACGCAAATTGCGTTCACTCAGGCCTAATTGGCGTGCCGCTTCACTTTGATTGTAATCTGCTTTTTGCAGGGCATCTAAAATCAAGTCTTTTTCAAAGGCTTCAACCTTTTGGCGGAATTTGCCGTGGTAGTAATCCAGAGGCGGGATGGCATCGGACGTTTTTAATGTTTGCATTTGAATGGGTAAATCTTCAACATCAATAATTTCTGTGCGGCTCAAAACTACCGCGTGTTCCATCATGTTTTCCAACTCTCGCACATTACCCGGGTAATCATATTTCATCAAAAGGTCCATGGCCTTACGCGAAATTCCTTTGATGATTTTGCCATTTTCCGCGGCATATTTTTTAATGAAGTGATCAACCAAAAGAGGAATGTCTTCTTTGCGTTTGCGTAAAGGCGGCACTTTAATGTTGACGACGTTCAGGCGGTAGTAAAAGTCTTCGCGGAATTTGTTATCTTTAATCATTTGTAACAAATTGCGGTTGGTAGCGGCGATCAGGCGAACATTCACTTTACGCTGTTGATTGCTGCCCACACGCTGGAATTCGCCAAACTGCAAAAAGCGCAGCAACTTTACCTGCACCGAAAGCGGAATATCGCCCACTTCATCTAAAAATAGCGTTCCGCCATCGGCTTCTTCCACGCGTCCGGCGCGTGTCTGAATAGCCCCGGTAAAGGCGCCCTTTTCATGGCCGAATAATTCGCTTTCGATTAAATTCTCACTGATTGCTGCGCAATTGACTACCACCAGCGGTTTGTCACGGCGGGGACTGGCGTAGTGGATAGCGCGGGCAATCAGTTCCTTGCCTGTGCCGCTTTCCCCTTCGATTAACACTGCCGCCTTACTGTTGGCCGTACGAGCAGCCAGATTTAAAGCCTCTTCCATTAAAGGACTGGTGCTGATAATGTTGGTAAAACGATGTTTTTCAGAAAGCTTTTGCCTGAGTTGCTCATTCTCTTCGGTTAACTGTTTAAGCTGAAAAGCGCGATTAATTAGTAATTCTACTTCATCCAGATCCAAAGGTTTGGTAAGGTAGTCGAAGGCACCGTTTTTCATGGCCGCCACGGCTTCTTCTACATTTCCGTAAGCTGTCATGATGATCACTGTGATCTGTGGATTCAATTCCTTGACTGCCTGAAGCAAGTCGTAGCCTGAAGCGCCTGACATTTTTACGTCGGTTAAAATCAAATCAATGGTGTTTTGCCGCACCAGATCGAGAGCCTGTTCAACATTTTCGGATTTAAAAACCTGGAAACCTCTTTTGGCCAAAAAGCCAGCCAGCGATTCACGCTGGATTTTCTCGTCATCCACAACTAAAATGGAAAATGGTTTCATACGTTGTTATCCTCTTTCTTTTCTTTAGGCAGTTTAATGATAAATCTGGTTCCCTGCACTATTTGGCCGTCTTTTGAGTAGGGACTTTCCACTTTGATTTGTCCACCATGGGCTTCGATGATCTTTTCGACAATGCTAAGGCCTATTCCGTTACCATCATTGCGTGTTGTAAAGTAAAGGTCAAAAATACGATCTTTGATTTCCTCAGCAATACCGCGTCCCTGATCTTCAACGAACAGAACAGCATTGTTGTGATTTGTTTCTAAACGTATTTCTACGGGAGATTCGGGTGGAGAAGCTTCCATGGCGTTTTTTACCAGATTAATCAAAGCCTGCTTAAATTGGTCATGGTCAAGTTTTACCAGGGCGTCATTTTCAATTTTGATATGTAATAGGGAATTACCACAGGCTTCTAATACAGGTTTTACGCCGGTCAGGAATTGGGCTAACGAAGTGGTTTTAAACTTCACTTGAGGGGTTCTGGCGTAAAACAGGAAGGAATGAACAATTTGGTTCAAACGTTCGGTTTCCTGGCGAATGGCTGAGGTCATTTGCTGAAATTCTTCGGCATTTTCTGTGGGCGTAAATTCTTTTTGCAGCCGTTGGGCCAGCATGGCAATTCCGTTTAGCGGATTGCGGATTTCGTGCGCCACACGCGAAGCCAGTTCGCCCATGGCCAATAGTTTGTTGCGCCGCGTTTTCATTTCGTCCAATTCTTTTTGCGAAGTAAAATCGCGCACAATTAACATGTACAATAAATTTGGCGTTTGATCAGCGCCCTGCAATTCGACCCTTTTGCCGCTAAGCAGCAAAAAACGGTTGTTGTAAGAGTAAGAAAAGTTTTCGAATTCCTGAAAGGCAATTAATTTCTGTTGAATTTCTTCCGGTAAAAAGGCAATCGATTCTTTTAAACTGTGCAAATCCCGAACATTCGTTAATGTGCTAAAAGCCGGATTGCTAAATTCAATTTGCTGTGCAGAATTAAAGGCTAAAATTCCATCGCTCATATTGCGTAAAAGGGAACCGGTGTAGGTTTCTAACTGTTGTAAACGGTTTTGTAAAAGCGCTACATTCTGGCGGTTTAAGATAAAGCGTAATACCAAAAAGCCAATGATTAAAAGCAACAGGGAATTAAGTAACAGGCGTTGAATCAGATTTTTTTGTAAATGGTCAAGAGCCTGGGTGGCCAGACCGATGCGAATGATGTTACCATCGGGCGCCGGTTGCCAGTAATCAAAAATGGTTTGATCCTTTATTTTGTGGATTTGCCAGTTTGGCCGGCCCGGAGTGAATTCTTGCGGCGGTGTTTCCGGAGCAAGATGGATATCACCGGCCTGAACTACAACCCGCGCACCTTTAAGTAACTGAATGAACAAAATGTCCGGCGCTTTTATCAGTTCATTAAGCCAGCGTTTAAAACCACGAAACCGCATCATTCGTTCGCCCATGGCCGGACGAATTAAAGCCATCATAAATCCGCGCTGGTTAGCACGCCGAATGACTAAAGCCGGCGGTTGCGGTTTTTTTAATGGAGAGGGTAATATTAAATGAACCAGGGAATCAGCCGGCATTTGTTGCAGTAATTCCTGAAATTGTTGCAACATTCTATTAGAACGAATAAGATGTCGACTTCCTTTTGGGGGCGGATGGATTAATTGTCCCGATTCTGAAAAATAAAGTAAATTGGCATGTAAACGTTGCCTGGCGAATTCCATGGCCAGTCGCAGGTCGGGGTAGTTCAAGCTGTCTAATTGACGGAGTGTTAATCCGTCGGAAATGAGCTGAGATTTTTGCTCTAATAGTCTTTGTTCATCGAAGCGTAACATGGTTTGTCCACCACGCACAATGGTTTCAGCCACCAGGCGACTTTGTTTCTGCCAGAGTTGCACCAGATCCTGCTTGGTGGAATGGTATTCCATCAGCGCAGGCAAAAAAATGATCAGCGCCAAAGCCAAAAAGAGCAAAATGCCCCAAAGCCGTATGTTGTTAAAAAGCTTTTGCACACAAATCTCCTGTTTTGTTCAAATAAAAAATTACAAAGATTGTGCCAAAGAAGAAAGTAAAAACTTAGACCGCCGGGCAACAACATTTTGTTGGGTCAAATTTGTTCAAGAAAATTTAAATGATGATTGTAGCATGGTTCGTTAAGGGTTTAAGGGTGTAAGAGTATAAGGGTTAAGAGTAAGGAAGTGCTGCTTGGAGTGGTTAAAACCCATCCCTCTGACTCCCTTCCCTTTATCAAAGGGAAGGGAGAACCGCGGCGCTTATTTGTAAGATCGAGTTGAAACCAGTTTCCTTCTCTGTCAGCAGGGAAGGGTTGCCGAGGCGTAAGCCGAGGTCGGGATGGGTTAAAACAACAAAGATTAAAATAAAAGTCGTCCGGTATTGGATTTATTTTGGACACGGGTGTCCACCTTTAATTTCCTCCTAACCGGAAAGGTGGAAAGGTATTTCCTATTTCGAAATTCGAGCTTCGAATTTTTTGATCTTAGGAATGGCGCAAAAGCCGTGGCTTTGGAGTGGTAGAAAACCCATCCCTCTGACTCCCTTCCCTTTATCAAAGGGAAGGGAGAACCGCAGTGCTGGTTTGTAAGGCTTAACCTAAAAACGTGTAACTATCTCCTTCATAGGATTTATTCTGAACACCAGTGACAGTTGCCTTTTAATTTTTCCAATGACTCGGATTAGGAAGGGAATTTCGAAATTCGAGCTTCGAATTTTTTAATCTTAGGAATGGCGCAAAAGCCGTGGCTTTGGAGTGGTAGAAAACCCATCCCTCTGACTCCCTTCCCTTTATCAAAGGGAAGGGGGAACCGCAGTGCTGGTTTGTAAGGCTTAACCTAAAAACGTGTAACTATCTCCTTCATAGGATTTATTCTGGACAACAGTGACAGGTGCCTTTTAATTTTCCCAATGACTCGGATTAGGAAGGGAATTTCGAAATTCGAGCTTCGAATTTTTTGATCTTCGGGATGTGGCAAGAATTAAAATGTAACAAGTATTCAGAACGTGTAATATCTTTTGCTTTTGTTAACTCTTTCTAAAAATCATAATTCATGATTTTTGAAACATCTCTGCTCCCTTATTTAAAGCGAAAATCTTTTGTTTGACTTTCGATGGTCAGTTGCTTATCATACCAAAAACAAAGGAAGTATAATGAGCTGGGAATGTAAACACTTACGCTGGATTATGAAAAATGGCCAGCAAATACGAATTTGCCTGTTAAACGCCCAGGGCTGCACTCCGGCGAAAATAGATGCGTGTTAAAGGACGGATATGTAACCACCGCTACCTTAAGGCAAAACAAACAAAATTCGTAATATGTTTAATTCTTGCCAAACGATTGTTTCATTGCTCAAAACCTTAGTCTAGAAATTGACATGAATCTCTTCTTTTGATTAATTTGCCCCTGGACAAAAAATGAGAAGGCAAATGGAATATCAAAGAATTCTACTAGTTCAAACCGCTTACTTAGGTGATGTTATTTTAACTACACCCTTGATTCGGGCCATTAAACAGGTCTTCTCTCAGGCTACCTTGGATGTGTTGGTCATTCCGCAAACGGCAGGAGCATTAGCCAATAATTCGCATATTGATCAATTGATTTTGTTTGACAAGCGTCGTCAGAAGTGGCCGGCATTTAAAGATGTTTTACGTATTTTGAAAGCGCGTCATTACGACCTGGCAATTAGTCCGCACAGTTCGTTTACAACGGGCTTGTTGTTAAAACTTTCTGGTATTCCCCAACGTGTAGGCTTCAAACGATTACCCATTCGCTATTTTTTAACACAACAGGTTACAATGCCACAGGCTGATTTTACCATCGAAAAATATCTGGCCTTGTTACAGCCATTTAGCAATCAGTCGTTTCCAATTCAAACCGAACTCTTCCCTTCACCGGAGGACAAAGAACTGGCAAACCAGTTGATGAAAAAGCTGGACAAAGGGAAGCCGACCATTGCTATTGCGCCTGGTTCGGTTTGGTCTACAAAACGCTGGCCGGCAGAGTATTACACACAATTGATTGCCAGTTTAAAGCAGCCATTTAATCTGGTTTTTATCGGTAGTAAAGATGAACAGTACCTTTGCCAGCAAATCATCGATCAGGCCGGGGCCGAACAGGCGATCAATCTGGCTGGAGAACTAAGTATTTTACAATCGGCTGCCATGATTGAGAATTGTGATTTGATGATTTGTAACGACAGCGGCGCGCTGCACATGGCCAATGCCATGCAAACCGATGTGTTTGCCTTTTTTGGCCCGACCGTGCGTAGTTTTGGCTTTTTCCCTTTTCGTCCACAGGACCGCGTTTTTGAAATCGCCGATTTGAACTGCCGGCCCTGTGGCAAACACGGCCATAAAGAGTGCCCCGAAGGCCATTTTCGCTGCATGCTGGAAATTAAGCCGGAAATGGTTTTACAGGCAATTAAAGAAAAGTTTTAAAATGGGCTGTTGGTAATGAAACATTCACTGGAAGTTTACTTGAACGAAGAATTGATTTTTTTTAGTGACCGCCACTGGCTGCACCCTTTGTTTGAACTGGAAGCCTTTTTAAACAAAGGCGATTTTCCGGTTGAAAAACTTTGGGTTAAAGACAAAATTATTGGTCGGGCTGCAGCTTTGATTTTAATGCACCTGGGAATTAAAAAAGTTCATGGGCAAACCATGAGTCGCCTGGCCCAAGAGGTACTGGAGTATTACAATGTAGCGTTCAGTTATGACCAGTTAATTGAGCGCATTGCCTGCCGGACTGAAGAATTGCTGAAAAACGAATGGCAGGGAATAAAAGCCTATCAACTGGTTAAGGGCAGAATCAAAGCCCAACCGTAGGCGTTTTAATTACTTTGAATTGGAAAGCTTGTGCAATAAGCGTTTTCTGCTTTTCCAAAACGAAAATCTTTCTTTTTCAGCCTGTTCATCAAGACATCACCGTTTGATCTTCCAAAGCGCTGGCCTCAGCTAAAAATTTTTCAATGGATTTTTGCTCGCACATTTCCACAATGCGAGCGTAGGGCTCTTCCATGCCTTCGGTACAGTTGCGGCACATTTCAATGTTTTTTCGATTGGTTAAAACCTGTTGGCGAAAGGCCATGTATTTTTCGTTTTTAAAGACTTTTTTAAACGGTGTTGAATTGTTGAAAATAAAATCCATGGCGTAGTCAGCGTCTTTGTCAAAGCAGCAAGGGCTAACCGAACCATCCCAGTTGATGGTGGTGTTCAGCCACAGGCGTTTGCACCAGTTTGGTAAATCGCTTTTTAAGGAGAAGTGCTGTCCATCGAACTGGTAGCGGTTTAATTGTTCATTTTCGGGCAAAAATTCAAAGCCCTGCTCATCGGAGTAAATTTGCGCGGTTTTAAACGAAATGCGCTCTACTTCATTCTGCCGGGCAATTTCCACGATGTGTTTGAGTTCATTAAGATTGTGTTTGAAAATCAAAAATTGCAATTCGATTAAAGGTCGTTTGCTTTTAAGATGTCGTTTAGCCTGCGAAAGATATTGCAGCCCCTGTAACACTACATTAAAATCACCGCCTACACGATATTTAGCATAGGTTTCGGGATTGGTGCCGTCCAGTGAAAAGATGATTTGATCCAGGCCGGAATGCACAATGGCTTTGGCATCGCTTAGAGAACGAATAAAATGTCCGTTGGTGGAGGTTTGCGTCATTACACCAAAGCGTTTGGCATAGGCAACCATGTCTAAAAATTGTTTGTTTAAAAAAGGTTCGCCCTGATTCCAGAATTGAATCTGGTAGACGTAAGGTCCAATGTCGTTCATCAGTTTTTTGAAATTTTCCAGGTCTAAGCGTCCGCGCGGGCGGGCCATGTCGCCGTTGCCGGAAGGGCACATGGGACATTTTAAATTGCAGATATTGGTTGGCTCAACCATGACGATTGGCGGAATGCCCCAGACAACAGGCCGTCTTAGGATTTTGCTAAGGTTCATGGAAGTCAGGATTTTGATCAGGTTCCAGATCCTGCGGGGCGTGTGTGCCACTTTAAAAATGGTTAATGAACGCAAAGAAGCCTTAAACGGCACGACACTTAAAGTTAATCTATCTAAAAGACGCATTGAATTTCCCTCATTTTAAAACAATTTAAAAAAGAGGGATGTTCATTTCAATTCGAATCATGAAATCATAGGTGTTATTGCTAGGCAGCCAGGAAAAAGAAAAATTAAACTCATGCCATTTACCATTTGTTTTGACCAAACGCTTAGCAATTTCCAGACTGTGAACCATTAATTCCTCTTCGGTTTGGTATTGTCGAAGAAAAATGATGGGAAACATTTTTCCTGTAAATAGACCAAATCTTAAATTGTGGGCATAAAATTCGGCGCCAAATTGTGCAATTGGCAGAATAACTGCCCACAGAGCATTTACCTGAGCTGCCAGAGTCAAATAGTGGTGTGGCCCAACTTGAAACTTCAGTAAATCTCCGTAATGATAACCGATCGAAACCAATGGCAAAAGAGCGTCGTCTCGGTAATCACCGCTGAGATGAAAGCCCAGCATTCCACCTGAAATTTTGAAGTAATGAAACTTGTCTTTCGGTTTGTAGCTATATTTTTCAAGTGCCCAGATGCCGCGCTGGTTCATTTTGGCCTCTTGCTGGGCCTTTAAAAAAGAAGCGCTGTCTTTAACGGCCGGGTGCGGACAATATCGGGCAAAGCCTTGCTTTAAGAATTCCACATTCAAATTGTGCTTTTGCAGCAGAAATTGTTCATATGCCATTACCAGAATGGTCCCCTTTTGGGTGGTATCCATGGGGACAAGGTGGCAACGGCTATTGGTTAATTTTTCCCGGGCAAAATTTTTAATCTTTTGTGCCAATATTTTCTTTCGAGTGTCCCTGGAATGGACGGATGGTGCACAAAGTCCGATTAAGCGGATGGAATCTCCGCTGGATGTTAAAAACAAGTTAGAATCAATGATCTTGTGAACCTTCAATGATGTTTGTGCAGTGGAGCGGGCATTCAAAGAAAGGTCGCCCCAAAAAAAAAAGCGATGAGAAGAGAAAAATTTTAATAATCAAATCGAATTTAGACCATTTCATTTTTGCGCATTCCGTTTTTTGCTGTGATTGTAAATTTTACTGGAAACCGATTTGAAGGTATCTTTGGCGTCTTTAAAATGGTGCTGTCGCTGTTGAATGAAATAAATTCCGATCAGGGCAGGAATGATTGCATTAATGAAAAAGATCAGCAAGGAAAGGCCAACGGCGATGGCTGCCGGAATTCCGTATTTGGGCAAAATATAAGCGGCAATATTTTCTCTTACACCAAGGCCGGAAACAGAAACCGGAATTAAGCCTGCCCCCCAGATGTAAATAACGGCCAGCAAGGTTGAACTCCACTCGATGTGGCCTGTATCGTTGAGTAACACGTAATATTGCAGAATCAGACAAACAAAAACACCAAGCGAGTGCAGCAAAGCGCGGAAAAAGATGGGGTGGTAGTTGACCTCTTTTTCCTGAAACTTTTTAAACAGGTTAAGTTTCCAGAGCAATGGTAAAAAGGGATAGAGCAGAATTAAACCAATTACAATCAGCCAGAATACCCATTTAAATTGGGGAAAGATGAAGGGCAATCCGCCAAGTACCAGAAGGGTTTTTACGTAAGTTTGAAAAAATTTTTCAATGGCAAAGGCCAGTACTTTGCCCCGCTTTTTGCCTGGTAACATAAAAAT